>CAZKKP010000254.1:0-6030 GCA_964553295.1 uncultured Thermoanaerobaculia bacterium
GCCCGACGGTCGCTCGACGAGGATCTCGGTGCGTCGCCGCAGCTGGTCGACCACGGCCTGGTCGTCCGCCAGCTCCGCCAGGCGGGACCAGGGCACGGCGCTGCCGACCCGGGCCTCGATCGCGGCGCGGGAGCGCGCCATGAGCTCCCGCGGCAGCATCGCGGTGCGCAGCCCCGGGTGGACCATGCCGAGAAGCTGGAACAGCGGCCCGTTGTGCCCGGTGAAGTAGACCGGCACCGTCGGGCAGGCGGCACGCCGGATCAGACGGGCAGCGGTCGGCTGCCAGGGTGGGTCGACCACCGCCTGGTGGCGGACGTGAAAGTGGGCGACCTCGCCGGCGGGGAAGACCGCGAGCAGGCCGCCCCCGGCGAGCCAGCGCGCCGCCTCGCGCAGCCCGGCGAGGCTCTTCGCGGCCGAGTCCGGCCGCTCGAAGGGGTCGACGAAGACGAACAGGTCGCGCAGCTCGGGGATCCGTGCGAGCAGTCGGTTGGCCATGACCTTGACGTCGGGTCGCACCTTGAGCATGGCGAGGCCGAGCGCCAGACCCTCGACGCCGCCGTAGGGATGGTTGGCCACGACCACGGTCGGCCCCGAGGAGGGGATCCGGGCCAGGTCCTCGGCCGACACCGCAAAGCGCACGCCGAACTCCTCGAACACCGCCTCGATGAACGACTCCGTCGAGCCGCCGGTGGGCAGTCGGGCGTAGCGGCGGCCGATCGCCCGCAGGCCGAGCAGCCCCTCGAGGGGTGGCGCCAGGGCCGAGGCGAGCCCGGGACGGCGCCCGGCGACCAGTGAGAAGACCCGCTCTCGCGGAGGCGGTGTCGGCTGCATGCGCGTCACCTCGTGCTCGGGTAGTGGCGGGCGAGCCGCCGGTAGGCCGCCAGATCGCCGAGGGAGCGGCGGAGCGTCAGCGGCCGGTGGCCGCGGTCGCGGTTGGCGGCGCCGATCTCGAACAGCGTGCGGAGCTGCTCGAAGAGAGCTCGGTAGGCGTCACCGAGGCCCATTGGGGCATCCTGTGACGTTCATGCGAACCTCCTGTGAAGCCCGGACGTCGCCGGATCGTCAACCTGGCGTCGTCTCGGCGATCGCCCCGCCGCAGGAGCTGCCGGCGCCGGCGGTGCAGCCGAAGCAGTGGCGGCCGGTGACGACGCGGCGGGCGGCCCAGGTCGCGGGGTCGAAGTCGCGGATGTGGAGCGTGCCGCCGTGGCCGTCCGCGACGCCCAGCTCGAGCATCTGGTTGAAGTCGCAGTCGAAGACGCGACCGTCGCAGGACACCGAGAGGGTGTTGCGGCACATCAGGCCCGAGATTGTCGCCGGGTTGAAGGCGTTGACCAGGAGCTCCATGTAGGGCTGCAGGTTGCCGGTGGTCTCGAGCCACTCGAGAAAGCGGGCGATGGGCAGGTTGGTGAGGGCGATCAGCCGGTCGAAATGGACGCCGTGCTCGCGGGCCAGCGCCTCCTTCCATTCCCGCTCCGTGGAGCTCTGGCTGGCCGGCAGGTAGGCGCCGGACGGGTTGGTCACCAGCGTCAGCAGGCGCGTCGGGTCCCCCTGGCCGTAGCCGTGCTCGTTGAGCCGCCGCAGCGCGGTGATCGACTTCTCATAGGCGCCGTCGCCGCGCTGGGCGTCGGTGTTGCGCCGGCGGACGTGGGGCAGCGAGCACACCACCTCGACGCCGCGCTCGGCGAGGAAGGCGGGCAGGTCCCGCTGGCTCGGCGTCAGCAGCACGGTCAGGTTGCAGCGGTCGATGACGTGCTTGCCTTGCGCGACCGCCTCCTCGACCAGGAAGCGGAAGTTGGGGTTGAGCTCCGGGGCGCCGCCGGTGAGGTCGACGGTGTGGGCGCCGCTCGCGTCGAGGGCGCGCAGGCAGTCCTCGGCGGTCGCCCGGTCCATGACGGCGTCGCCGCGGTCGGGGCCCGCGTCGACGTGACAGTGGCGGCAGGTCATGTTGCACAGCTTGCCCAGGTTGACCTGGAAGATCTCCAGACCCGCCGGCGTCAGGGCCGGCCAGCCGGAGGCCGCCAGGGCGGCGTCGAAGCGGCCGCCGTGGGGGCTGCTGCCGAGGTCGAGCGCGTCGAGACGCTCCACCTGCCGCCTCGGGTCGGCCAGGGGCAGGCGGCGCGCCGTGAGGGAGCGCTGCCCCGGCGGGTCGTCGAGGTCCGGCTGCGGGTGCGGTCGACCCGGCGGGGGCGGCGAATTGCCGTTCGCGTCGTGCATCCTGTGCCTCACATCGACGAGCGGTGGGTGTGCTCGAGCATCTGCACGCCGTGCACCAGCGACGCGCCACCGCGGATCGCCACCGCGACGTGCAGCGCCTCGGTCATCTGCTCGAGGTCGGCGCCGCTCTTCAGGCTCTCCTGGGTGTAGGCGTCGATGCAGTACGGGCACTGCACGGCGTGGGCCACGGCGAGGGCGATCAGCGCCTTCTCGCGCACCGACAGCGCGCCGTCTGAGAACACCGACTGGTAGTAGTCGAAGAACTTCCGCGCCAGCTCGGGCTGGCCCTCGGCGATCGAGCCGAAGTGTGTCAGGTGGTCCCTGTTGTAGTAGTCGCTCATGGGTCGCCTCCTCCGGTGAGTCCTGCGTGGCCGGACTTCGTTACAGTCCCCCCAGGGTGAGGGACGTGCACAGGCGGACTGCGGCCGTCGGACGAAGAGTTCGTGGCGTCGGCCGGTTGCGGGTCAACGTGCCGGGCGCCGCAGCAGCAGCCCGGGATCCGGGCAGCGGGCGAGCCAGGCGGTTCGTTCCGACGGTGCGGCGACGCCGGGGAAGTCGCCCCGGTGGTCGCCGAGGTCGGCGATCAGCTGCAGGTGGAGGTGGGGCGGCCAGCCGCCGTTCTCGAAGCTGTCGCCGAGCGCGGCGAAGGCCTCGCCGGCGGCGACCGCCGCACCCTCGCGCAGGGTGTAGAGCAGGCTGCGGCCGAGGTGCCCGTACAGCGTCCAGAAGGTGAGACCTTCGAGGGTGTGCTCGAGGATCGCGGTCGGGCCGTAGTCCCCGACCGCGGCGTTGTCGGCCAGGGAGTAGACGGTACCGGCAAGGGGCGCGTGCACCGGCGTGCCGGCCGGGGCGAACAGGTCGAGGCCCAGGTGCAGGCTGCGCCGCTCCAGCTCGCCGTCGAACAGCGGCGAGTGGCGGTAGATCACCCGGTCCTCGTCGTAGCGCCCGATGGCGACGCCGGCGCCGGAGCTCGCGAGCCCCTCCTCGATCCAGGCCCCGAGCTCGGCCGGGTCGGCGAGGTCGACGGCGGCCAGCTCATGGTTGTCGGCGGAGAAGTCGAGCACCAGGGGAGGCGCCGCGAAAAGGGGCGCGGGAAGCACCGACCGGAACTCGGCGGCGTGCCGCCTGAGGACCTGCGCGAGGGTTGTCGGGTCCGCCATGGGTCCATTGTAGCGCCGGGGGAGGGAGGAACATGGCGGCGTTCGCGGACGTTGTGCGGCCTGCGACCGGCACGCCGACGGGCGGTCGCCTCAGGGGGGAGCATGCCGACGACCGATCGACGGGGCGCGGTGAGTCTCGACGAGGCCCGGTACCGGGCGGGGCATCTCGCCTTCCCGGCGCCGGCGCAGCGGGTCGCCAGCCTGCAGGTCGGCCTCGAGCCCGAGTTCTTCCCGGTGCGAGTCGGCGCCGACGGTTCGCCGGCCGGGAGGCTGCCCTTGCGCTGCTGCGGCGCCGTGAGCGTGCACGACACCGTCGCCGATCTCGCGGTGGCGGACCGCCGCTTTCGGCTGGGCCGTGAGTCGGCGGCCGGGATTTCCGAGATCGAGCTGGCCAACGGCGGTCGGATCACCTACGAGCCGGGGGCGCAGGTCGAGCACTCGACGGCGGTCCACCGGTCGGCCCGGGCGGCGCTGGCCGACGTCGACGACACCGTTGCGCGGATCGACGCCGCCTTCCGGCGGCGCGGGGCGCAGCTCGCGGCGGTCGGCTTCGACCTCTGGCACCCGGTCGATGCGGTGCCCCAGCAGCTGACCGGCGAGCGCTACCGGGCCCAGGCGGCGTACTACGACCGTCGGGGGCGATGGGGCGCGGTGATGATGCGCCACACCGCCAGCCTCCAGGTCAACCTCGACCTCGGACCCGAGGGGGTGTGGCAGCAGCGCTGGCAGCTCGCCAACCTGCTCGGCCCGGCGCTCACCGCGATCTTCGCCAACAGTCCCCACGACGGGGCGGTGGCGACCCGCGCCCGGGCCTGGCAGGAGCTCGACCCGACCCGTTCGGGCTTCCCCCGGCTGCTCGTGGAGGGGAGCTCGGAGGACCCCCGGGAGCACTGGGCGACCGCCGCCCTGGAGGCGGACGTGATGCTGTTCCGCGCCTCAACCGGCGGCTGGCGACCCGGCGAGCCGGGGTTCTCGTTCGAACGCTGGCTCGCCGAGGGCCATCCCGAGCTTGGCTGGCCGACCCCCGAGGACTTCGACTACCACCTGACCACCCTCTTCCTCGAGGTCCGGCCCCGGGGCTTTCTCGAGCTCCGCACCGGCGAGGCGGTGCCGGGCCGCTGGCGGCCGGCGCCGCTGGCCTTCCTCGTCGGCCTGGTGTACGACGACACGGCCCGGGAGAAGGCGCTGGCGCTGCTCGAGCCGCTCAGGGCCCGGCTGCCTGAGCTGTGGCGCACGGCGGCGGCGGTCGGCGTCCGGGACGCCGAGCTGGCGGCGATCGCCAGCGACCTCTGGGATCTCGCCCTGTCCGGCATCGCCCGGCTTCCCTCCGGCTACCTCGGGGGATCCGACGTGGCCGTCGCACATGCCTTCCGCGAGCGTTTCACCGCCCGTGGGCGGATGCCCGCCGACGAACTCGCCGAGGCCATGGCCAGCTCTCCCGCCGCCGCCCTCGCCTGGGCCCGGGCCGTCGGCCCGCCGACCGACCGCTGAGAGCTTGTGAAAGAACCGGCTCTGAGCAAACAGGTCCGTTCACAAATCATTGAAAAGTCTTTGTTTAAGGATGTTGTGAAGACCTCAGAAACCGAATTCTCCACAGGCTCTGAGCCGCCAGGATGCTATCCTCGGCCGGCCACCGAGCCCTCGGTCGGGGGAGCGCGATGACCAGCTCGGACGAGCTCACCCTGTCGCGCGTCACGCGGTTCTGGCTGCCCCTGGCCGGGACCTGGCTGATGATGGCGGCCGAGGGGCCGTTCCTGGCCGCGGTCATCGCCCGGCTCGCCGAGCCGGCCTACAACCTGGCCGCCTACGGGGTGGCCTACTCCCTGGCACTGATCGTCGAGGCGCCGGTGATCATGATGATGAGTGCGGCGACCGCGCTGGTCCGTGACCGGGACTCCTACCGGGCGCTGCGCGGCTACACTTGGCGGCTCAACCTGGCGCTCACCGGGATCATGTTGGTGCTGCTCGTGCCCCCGGTCTTCGACCTGGTCGGGCGGTCGCTGCTCGGGCTGGGCCCCGAGGTCGCGGATCGCACCCAGCTCGCGCTGGCCCTGCTGCTGCCGTGGCCGGCGATGATCGGGCTGCGACGCTTCTACCAGGGGATCCTGATCCGCCGCGGCCAGACCCGGCTGGTCGCCTATGGCACGGTGACGCGGCTGCTCGCGATGGCCGGGACGGCGGCCGCGGCCGTGACTCTCGGCGACCTGCCCGGAGCGGCGGTCGGGGCCGCCGCGCTGTCGGCCGGTGTGACGGTCGAGGCCCTGGCGGCCTTCGCCATGTCGCGAAACGAGGTCCGACGTCTGCACGACCTCGAGCCCGAGCCGGGCGCCGCGCCCCTGGACGCGAATCGCTTCCTCGCCTTCTACACGCCCCTCGCGCTGACCTCGCTGCTCGGCCTGGCGATCCACCCCATGGTCACCTTCTTCATGGGCCATGCCCGGGCGCCGCTCGAGTCCCTGGCGGTGCTGCCGGTGGTGGCATCGCTGGTCTTTCTCTTCCGGAGTCTCGGCCTGGCCGCCCAGGAGGTGTTCATCGCGCTGGCGGGCGACCGCGGCGAGGGGCTGCCGGTGCTCCGCCGCTTCGCGCTGCTGCTCGGCGTCGGCGCCGCCGCCGGCCTGACGACGATCGCCTGGACGCCGCTCGCCGGGCTGTGGTT
>CAZKKP010000255.1:0-5493 GCA_964553295.1 uncultured Thermoanaerobaculia bacterium
CGCCAGAGCGCGTGCCCGCCGTGCTTCAGACCCGCGCGGACACCCCGGCAAGGCCCCGCCGCACCGGTCTGAGCTACCGCGAGAAGCAGGAGTGGGCGACCATGGAGGAGACCATCCTCGCGGCCGAGACCGAACTCGAGGCGGCCCGGGCCCGGCTCGAGGATCCGGCAGTCGCCACCGACGCCGAGCACGCCCACCGGGCCTTCGACGAGCACCGCGCCGCCCAGGCCCGGGTCGACGCTCTCTACGCCCGCTGGGCCGAGCTCGAGGCGAAGCAGGCCGGAGACCAGTCGAGCTGACGGTCGTCAGGCGCTGCCGGCGTCGGCGTCGGCGGTGACGAGGGCACTGATGTAGGCGGCGAGCCGCTCGCGGGCGCGGTCCGAGATCAGGGAGAACTCGATTCCGAGCCGGAAGCGGCGCACCCCTCCGTCAGCCTGGTAGCCCTGCACGTAGGCCACCCGGCCGTGACCGGCGAGGCTCGCCGGGCCGAGGTTGACCTCGAACGGGATGACCTCGTCGTGCAGCGGCGCCCAGTCGGCGTCCACCAGCATCCCCGACAGGCTGAGCTGCTTCACCTCGAACGGCGACTGCCGATCGACGTCGACGGCGGCGCCGAAGGCGGCGACGAAGCGGCCGAGCACCTGAGCGCCCGGGTCGAGCAGGGCCGAGCTCTCGATCAGCCGCTGCAGCTCGGCGCCGGTGGCGTCGTGGACGTCCTCGAACTGGATACCGGCGCGGAACACCGGCTCGAGGTCCTCGCCGCGGCGCTCCGAGCGCGTGAGCGCACACCACATGACCCGCCCCTCGACGTCCACCTGGCGCTCCCCCTGGCGGATCCGGAAGGAGTAGCCGCGACCGACGATCAGGGTGTTGCGGGTCTCGATGGACATGCCCGCCACGCTGAGGTTGACCACCCTGACGTCGATCCGGATGACGAAGCTCCCCTCGACGTCGCGAACGTCAAAACGACGGCTGCGCCGCCGGCCAGATCGAGCCATGGTCAACCCCCGGAACCCTGCTCGTCACGTCCCTCGATGTCGTTGCCCAGAAAAAGTGGAAGCCGCTGAGAGCTAAATTAAACCTCCGCTTGAGCAACGTCAACTCCGAGGTCTCGCTCGGCTCTTCCCCGCACGACGCCGCACACCCTTCGCTGACGTGCCGCCAGCCCGGCCGCGCGGTGGGGCCCGCGGTCACTCTCTGACCGGCCGTTGCGGTCAGCCCGACGCCGGAACCAGATCCCAGCGGCCGCTGTCGGGGTCGCGCCCGGTGACCCGCAGCGCGAGACGGTCGCCGAGCACGAATCGGGGGCGACCCGACGATGGGGCGAGCTCGACCCCGAGGGGGTCGACGGCGAGCTCGAGGCCGAGCGCCCGCGACCACGACGCGACCTCGAGCTTGACCTCCACCGGCGGGTCGTCGATGGCGACGTAGAGGCGGTGCGGGCGCAGGCCGAGCAGGGTTCCATGGAGCACACGCCGGTCGGTGGCAGGACGGCCGAGCTCGGGGGCGAACAGCCGGTCAAGCACGAGCCGGTCGGCCTCGCTCGCAAGGCGCCGCTGCAGCTCCTTGGCGCGGTTGCCCGCCGCCACCACCCGGTCGCGCAGGGCGAGGTCGTCGGCCAAGGGCGCGGCCGGCGCCCAGCCCAGGGCCTCGGCCGCCTCCTTGTGGGTGAAGATCCCCACCATCTCCCGCATCGGCGACGAGAACCGGGCATAGACCGGCGCCGCGACGCCGTGGTGCGGCGCAGGGTCGGGCCCGAACTGGGAGCGCTCGCTGGTCAGCAGCGCCTGGCGCTCGATCGCCCGGGCGAGGGGCGTCCGCCGCGGCAGGCGTTCGAGGTAGGCGGCGAGCGGCTCGTCCTCGTCGCGGCGCCACCGCCAGCGGCCGGGGTCGAACTCGTGGCGCCAGATCAGGGCCTCGACCTGGGCGGCGAGCCGGCTCAGGGCCTCCAGGGACGGCGCCGGGTGGACCCGGAAGATCGGCTGCACCCGGTCGCCGCCGAGCTGCGACTCGAGGAATCGGGCGCCCTCGACGTTGACCAGCAACGAGATCTGCTCGTTGGCTCGCTCCACCTCGAGCCGCTCCCGGGCGAGCACCCGGAAACCAGTCCGCTCGCCTCGGTCGAGCGCGACCTCCACCTCCCGGCGCTGGAAGGACACCGCGTGGCGGCGCTCGGCGCGCGCGATGCGCAGTGCACCCACCCGCCGCAGCAGCTCCAGCGAGTCGGCAAAGCTCTCACCCCGGAAGCCCGAGCCGCCCGGGTCGTCCCAGGCCCGCTGCACCCGCCGGTAGGACAGCTTGCGCCGGCTCCGCACCCGCGACCGCTCGATGCGCAGGCCGCGCACCTCGCCCGCGGCGTCGAGCCGCACGTCGAACACCAGCGCCCGGCGGTCGACCTCGGGGTTGAGCGAGATCACGCCCTCGGACAGGACCGGCGGCAGCATCGGTACCGCGAAGCCCGGCAGGTAGTAGCTCGAGCCCCGTGCCAGGGCCTCGGCGTGCAGCGCGGTGCCGGGTCGGACGAACCACGAGGCGTCGGCCAGGGCGTAGCAGACCCGGTAGCCGTCGCCCGAGCGCTCGAGGGCGAGGGCCTGGTCGAGGTCGCGGGAGTCGTCGTTGTCGATGGTCACCCAGGGCAGGTCGCGGCGGTCGACCAGCGCCGGGTCGTCGGCGACGGGGCCCGCGGCCAGCCGCCGGGCCTCATCCAGAACCTCGGGCGGGTAGGTCGGCTCGACCCCCGACTCGGCTGCCAGCCGGATCAGCTCCGCTTTCAAGCTACCCGCAGCGGCAAGACGCGTCACAGCTCGCCAGCCGTCTCGCCCGGGCTCCGCCACCACCACGTCCCCCGGCGCCAGCTCAGGACCCACGTCCTCGAGCCGCGCCGCCTCCGCCGTCGTCCCGTCCAGCGGCCGCGCCCCGAGCGAGCCCGGCCCATCATGGACCACCTCGCACACCCGCCGCCTGACTGTCGCCTCCAACACGCCCCCAGCATACCGAGGATCACCCGGCCATTCTTCACCGCCAAGACCCGACCCGCCCGCGCCCGCAACCCAACCGCATGAGGCTGAACCACAGAGACACAGCGCGGGCCAGCCGCAACCCAAACGCAAGGATGAACCACAGAGGCACAGAGGCACAGAGGGGCGGCGCACACTCCGTGACGTCGTCCCAAGTGATTCTTCAAGAGTTCTTTGCGTGGGTCCCCTGCCAGAAATCACCGCGGAAGTGATGCACTTCGGAGCCGGGAGTAGCACAGAGGAGCGATACGAGTTCCGCAGCGACGTGCCAAGAAGTCGTTCTTTGCGCTGCTCCCGGCTTGGGAGTGCATTCATTCTGCGGTGATTCCTGGGAGATTTCTACTAAAGAAGCTCTTGGCAAATAGCTTGGTACGCCAAAGCGGAGCTCGCGCCGCCCCTCTGTGCCTCTGTGCCTCTGTGGTTCAATTCCTGTCTTTGGGTTGCGGGCGCGCCCGCACTGGAAGGCCGTGGTTCACGTGGGCCGGGAGGACCAGAACCTCGGGGGTGGGCGCTGCGTTTCTCCGGGCAGCTGAGATGAGTGCCATCAGCAAGACCACAGCGTTGGTTCGCGGTAGGATGATCTGACTCCCGGAGGAGGTTCGCCATGGGCCCGGTCGGTCTCGCCATCGTCATTCTCATCGTCGCTGGGGGCCTCGCCCTTTTCTCCTACATCGTGGTGCGCTGGCGCTGGAAGAAGGCCGGCCCGGACGAGGCCCTGATCGTCTACGGCCATCGCAAGCTCTTCGGCCGCGGGCTCAAGGACGAAAAGGGCGAGATCGAGGGCTTCCGCATCGTGCGCGGTGGCGGCGCCTTCGTGCTGCCGGCCTGGGAGCACTACGAGTACCTGTCGCTGCGCATGATGACCCTCGACATCGACCTGCACCACGTTTACACGGTGCAGGGCATCCCGATCAACGTCAGGGCGGTGGCCCAGGTCAAGGTCAAGGGCGAGCCGCAGCACATCCGCAAGGCAGCCGAAGGCTTCCTCGGCGTGCCGCCGGACCGGATCCGCGACACCATCAAGGAGACCGTCGCCGGCCACCTGCGCGGCATCATCGGCACCCTGACGCTGGAGGAGCTCTATCGCGACCAGAAGCGCTTCCAGGACAGCGTCCGCGAGGCGGCCCATCCGGACCTCGAGGGCATGGGATTCGAGTTCAAGTCTTTCGTCTTTCAAGAGATCCAGGACGACCAGGGCTACCTGAACGCGCTCGGCCAGCCGAAGATCCAGGAGGCGCTGAAGAACGCCCGGATCGCCATTGCCGAGGCCGACCGCGCCGCCAAGATCGAGGAGGAGACGGCTCGGCAGCAGAAGGAGCAGAAGCGCTTCGCGGTCGACAAGGAGATCGCCGACACCGAGAAGGACCTCAGCCTGAAGAAGGCCTCGATCCGCAAGGAGGTCGACGTCGCCGACGCCCAGGCCGTCAAGGCGGGCGAGATGGAGCTCAAGCAGCAGGACATCCGCATCGCCGAGCGCGAGGTCGAGCGACAGAAGCTCGAGCTCAACGCGGTGGTGCGCGAGAAGGCCGACGCCTCCAAGTACGAGGCCGAACGCCATGCCGATGCCGAGCAGTACCGCACCGAGCGCGAGGCGGCGGCCGATCGCAAGCGGCGCGAGGAGGCGGCGGCGGCGCTGCTTGCCGAGGGCAAGGCGAAGGCCGAGGCCGAGTCGGTGCAGCGGCGGGACATTGGTCTCGCCGAGGCGGCGGCGATCCAGGCCAAGGGCGAGGCCGAGGCCGAGGCGCGGCGGCTGCTCGCCGAGGCCCTCAAGCTGTACAACGACGCTGGTCTGTCCATCGAGGCTCTCAAGGTGCTGCCGGAGATCGCGGCGGCGGTCGCCGAGCCTCTTGCCCGCGCTGGCACCACCACGATCATCTCGCAGGGCGGCGCCGACGGCCGCGGCACCGGCGCGGCCAAGATGACCGAGGACGTGGTCCAGGTGCTCTCCCAGCTCAACCCGATCATGCAGCAGCTCGCCGGCGTCGACCTGCAGACCTTCCTCAGGGGTCTGTCGGAGCTGCCGCAGGCGTTGGTTTCGAACCTCGGCGGCAGCGAGAAGGGCGCGTCGAAACGGACCGCGACCGCAACATCGCCGTCGGCCCCGGACGAGAGCTGACGAGGAACGGCGGCCATGGTCGAGTCCGCCGAGCTGATCGGTCTGCTGCACCAGATCCGCGGGGCGGCGAGGCCCCTCGACCGGCTGCGCCTGGCGACGCTCGCCTGGCGGACCCTGCGCGCCCTCGGGCCGGTCGAACGGAGGGCGGTCGCCAAGGCGCTCGGGGTCGAGGGCGCCGAGCGCCTCGTCGAACAGCTCGGCTCGGTCCGTGGGATCTCGCCCTCGGCGCTCTTGACAGCGATCCACAAGGCCGACGAAGCCGATCCCGAGGAGCTGCGCCGCCTCATCGACCAGACGCGCGACCCGGAGACCCGGGGCGAGGCGGTCGCGGAGGTGCTGGAGTCGGTCGAGCAGTGGCTC
>CAZKKP010000255.1:5503-6021 GCA_964553295.1 uncultured Thermoanaerobaculia bacterium
CCGCGGCGATCCCCGACCCCGAGCCGCCTTTGCCGACGCCACCCCCGACGCCACCTCCGGGAGAACCGGCGACTGGTCCGGCCGAGACGGCCCCTCCGGCGGCTTCGCGAACGCCCCTTGCACCCGTGTCGACGCCCGGATCCGTCTCGCCGCCGAGCCCGCGCTCCGCACCCCCGACGGCGCCGCCCCGTCCCGCCCGCCGTCCGGCCCGTCCGAAGACCACGGCCGCGACCGCGCGCCACCCGGACACACCGGCGGCGGCACTGCTCGAGCGCCTCAACGAGGCCGCCAGCGACCTCGGGCGGCTGCGCATCCTGGACCGCCGCCCGGCCGAGATCCTCCGCCTCACCGGGGCCGAACTCGAGCGCGTCGCCGAGCTCTTCCCCTCGGGCTGGCGGCGGCGACGGGCGCTCGAGGCGATGGTCCGCGCGGGACGCCCGACGTCGGATCTGCTGGCCCAAGTTCAAACCGAAGACATCCTGCAGTTCGGATTGATTCCCGAACTGGTCGGACGTCTG
>CAZKKP010000256.1:0-6017 GCA_964553295.1 uncultured Thermoanaerobaculia bacterium
GCCAGAATGAGTCGTCGCCGAGCAGGTCGACGATCGCCTCGAGGTGGCCGTCATGGGAGAACAGCACGCCATCGGGGGCCAGCCGCGGGTAGAGTTCGACCAGGCAGGTGCGGACCGAGGCCTCGAGGTCGACGTCGAGGACCACGACGTCGAGGCGGTCGAGCCCGAGCCGGGGCAGGGTGTCGGCGAACCAGCCGCGGCGCAGCTCGACCACCGGCTCGCCCCAGCGCTTGATCACCCGCCGCACCGCGTTCTCGCGGCCGCGGAAGGCGCCGGCCCGGAAGACCACGGTGCGGCCGTCGAGGTGACGGTGGACCTCGGCGTTGGCGGGCAGGCCGCGGAAGGAGTCGCAGGCGACCACCCGGCCGCCCACCGCGGCGGCGGCGATCGACAGCTTGGCGGTGCTCGAGCCGAAAGCGACGCCGCACTCGACGACCAGCGGCGGCCTCGTGCGGCCACGGAAGAGGATCGCGTCGGCCACCTCGAGCATCTCGCCCAGGGTGTGGTAGCCCCGGACGTGGTTGGTGACCGCGAGGAACCGGTACAGGACGCGGAGCCGGAACGAGAACTCGCCGGGAACCCCAAGGAATCGCCGCGTCGCCCGGCGGTCGCGGGTGACCAGGTAGCCGATCGACAGCAGCTTGCGGTACGCCGTCCCCGGTCCGCGCCCCATGGCGGTACAGACTACCTGAACCTGAACCCTCGACCACGTCTGCTCCTCTCCCCGTGGCCGATCGCAGCGACGAGATCCCGCTCGCTGTCGCCGACTGATGCCCCTGGCGCGGCCGCTGCCGACGCGGATCCCGCTACGATGGTGCGGTGGCCGCCGGAGACGACGCCGGCGCCCTGCTGGAGGCCCGGTGCCGGGTCTTCGTCGACCCGACCCTCTACCCGGTCACCGCGGTGCGCTTCCTCGTGGCCAAGTCCGCTCGAGGGCGGCTGGTGTTGCCCTTCGAGTGGGGCGAGTACGCGATCTGGCACCTCGGTCCACGGTGCACGGTCTCGATCGACGGGCGCTACGAGACGGTCTACCCGGAGCCGGTGCGCGACGCCCACTTCCGGGCGGCGGTCGACCCGCGGGTCTGGGAGGAGCTCGCCGACCAGTGGCAGGCGGACCTGCTGCTCGCCCCGGCCGTGCCGGAGGTGCTCGAGATCGCCGAGCGACGTCCCGAGGAGTGGAGCACGGTCTGGGTCGACGCTGTCGCAGCGGTGCTGGTGAGGCGCGACGGCGCCGCGGCCGGGCTCGCATCTCAGGCTGTCGTGGTTCCGCGCGGGTCGGACGAGAGGCCGCTGACGGCCTTTCCGTGAAGCCGGTCGGCGACGTTCCGCTCCGGGGAGGGTCCGGCCCGGGATACACTGCCCTTCGGGGGATCGTGGGGTCCGAAGCGCCGCGACTGCTGGTCGTCACCGAGGTGCTCGCCGACGTGTGGGACGAGCTCGAGCTGCCGTCGGGCTTCGCGGTGCGGCAGCTCCACGACTGGCAGGAGGCGGTCGCCGCGGCGCGCCGCGAGCGCTTCGACGTGATCCTCACCACCTTTCCCCTCGGCCATGCGCCGTTCCAGGAGGTGCTGGACGCCATCCGCTCACCGGGGAGCGCGAGCTACGGTGCGGGGCTCATCGCGCTGGCCTCGCCCGGTCGGCTGGACGAGGCCCACGCCTTCCTCGGGCGCGGTCTCAGCCGGGTTCTCGACAGCGCCGTTGGCGCCGCCGAGCTGGGCGAAACCATCCGCCGGCTCGTCGCGGTGTCGCCGCGCGCGCGGGCGCGGCTGCCGGTGACGCTGGTGCTGCCGATCGGCGGCCGTCAGTGCCGCATCCGCACGTTCACCGAGAACATCTCGGCGAGCGGCATGCTGCTCGGCACCTCGAACCGCCTCGAGGTCGGCCAGAAGGTCGCCTTCGAGCTGCGCGCGCCGGACTCGGGTGAGGAGGTTCGGGGATTCGCCGAGGTGGTGCGCCACACCCGCGAGGGCCGCGACCGGGTGAACGGCATCGGCCTCCGCTTCCTCGAGGTCGAGGACGCCGAGAGGGAGAGGCTGGCGAGGCTCGTCGAGCGCCGTCTCGAGTGATCCGCGCCCGACCCGGCGGACTCGGGGCCGCGGCTCAGCGCAGGGTCGCCTTGAGTTCCTCGATGCGGTCCTCGAGCCGGCGCGCGGCGGCGAGGGCGGCCTCAGAGTTCAGCTTCGGCTTGAGCTGGCGGTACTCCAGCTCGATGCGCTCCAGCCGGTCGGCGGCGCCGGCGACCTGCGCGGTGGTGTCGAGGCCGCTGACCGCCGCGCCGCGCCCGGCCTGGGCGATCTCGCGCTGGAGCGCGTTGAGCTCGCCCTCGAGGCGGTTGAGGACCTGCTCGTCCTCCGCCAGAGCCTTCATGAAGGGCAGGCCGCCCTCCTTGAGGTAGTGCGCCGCCACCGCGACAACACCGACCAGCAGCACCAGACCCAGCAGCTTCTTCATCGCCCCTCCCGGGAAGACCCCGTCAGTGTACCGCGGGCGGCCGGCGCGGCCGCATCAGACCCTCCTGGGCGACCGAGGCGACGAGTCGACCCTGGCGGTCGTACAGGCGGCCGTGGGCCAGGCCGCGGGCGCCCGAGGCGCTCGGGCTTTCCATGGCGTAGAGCAGCCAGTCGTCGACCCGGAACGGCCGGTGAAACCACAGCGCGTGGTCGAGGCTCGCCATCTGGACCTCTCCGGTGAGGTAGGAGACGCCGTGCGGCCGCAACGCCGAGCCGAGCAGCTTGAAGTCGGAGAGGTAGGCGAGCAGGCAGCGGTGGAGGGTGGGGTCGTCGGGGAGCTCGCCCACCGCCCGGACCCAGGCGTACTGTCGGGGCGCCCGCCGCGGCGGCCGGAAGGCGTCTACCGGGTCGACCGGTCGGATCTCGATGGGCCGCTCGCGGGTCCAGATCTCGCGCACTTTTTCGGGCAGCCGGTGGGAGACGGCGCGGGTCAGGTCGAGCTCGGAGGCGAGCCCTTCGGGTCCGGTCACCGTCGGCGCCTCGGCCTGGTGGTCGAAGCCCTCCTCGGTCACATGGAAGGAGGCGGCGAGGTGGAAGATCGGTCGCCCGTGCTGGTGGGCGACGACCCGCCGGGTGGTGAAGCTGCGGCCGTCCCGGCTCGGGTCGACGCAGTACTCGATCCGCTCCCGAGCATTCCCCGGGCGCAGGAAGTAGCCGTGCAACGAGTGCGCCGACCGCTCGACCGGGACGGTGGCGGCGGCGGCCGCCAGGGCCTGGCCGAGCACCTGGCCGCCGAACACCTGGGGGAAGCCGAGGTCGTGGCTGGCGCCGACGAAGCAGCTCTCGTCGGTCCGATCGAGGGTGAGCAAGGCGACCAGCTCGGCGAGCGGGGGGTGCTGCCGCATTGCGGCGATGGTACCTCAACATGCCGTAGACTGCCCCGGGCAAGCTGTCGGAGGCTCACCATGTCCTTGCTCATTCTGATGCCCGGGCGGGACACCGCGGTGCTCGAGGAGACGCTGCGGACACGGGCGCCGGAGCTCGAGTTCGAGGTCTGGCCTGAGGTCGGCGACCCGGCGGCGGTCGAGATGGCGGTGGTCTGGAACCACCCGCCGGGAGAGCTGCTGCGCTACCCGCGGCTGGAGGTCGTGTGCTCCTACGGTGCCGGCGTCGACCACCTGCTGCGCGACCCCGAGCTGCCGGAGACGGTCGAGATCGTACGCGTGGTCGACCCGGAGCTGGTCCGGGACATGGTCGAGTACGTCGTCGGCGCGGTGTGCTCGTGGCGGCGCGGCTTCGCCCTCTACCGCGACCAGCAGCGGCTGCGGATTTGGCGGCCCCACGACTACGGGCGGTCGAGGCGGGCCCTGGTGCTCGGCGCCGGCGAGCTCGGCGGGGCGGTCGCCGAGGGCCTGGCGGCCGTGGGCTTCACGGTGACCTGTTGGGCGACCCGCGCCGGTCAGCGCCGAGGACTTCGGGTGATCGCCGGCCAGGACGAGCTCAGAGCCGCCTTGCCGGGCGCCGACGTGGTGGTCTGCCTGCTGCCCCTGACTCGGGCCACCGAAGGGCTGCTCGGGGCGCCGCTCTTGGCCGCGATGAAGCCCGGCGCCCTGCTGGTCAACGTCGGTCGCGGACGCCACCTGGTGGTCGCCGACCTGCTGGCGGCTCTCGACGGCGGTCGGCCGGGCGCGGCCTGGCTCGACGTCTTCGACCCCGAGCCGCTCCCCGAGACCAGCCCGCTGTGGTCGCATCCCGCGGTGACGGTCACCCCGCACGTGGCGAGCCTGACCGACCCGCGCGCGGCGGCCGGTCTGATTCTTGCGGTCTGGCAGCGCCACCGGGCGGATGAGCCGCTGCCCCACCGCGTCGACCGCGGACGCGGCTACTGAGGCGGGCCCCGGCTCCGAGGTGCGACCGTGTCTCGCGCCAGCTCTCTTTTCTAGATACCAGGTCTCGATTCCACCGCGCGACCTGGACCGATGCTAGCATCTGCCGAGCAGCAGGAGGGAGGGGCGGCCATGAGCGGCTTCAACCCGGAGCGGGCCCTGGCGGCGGCGAAGCGGGAGTTCGGCGAGCACGGCGGCGTGACGCCGTCGATCGAGCGGTCCTCGACCTTCACGGTGCTCGACCCGCAGACCATGCCCGAGATCTTCGAGGGGTTGCGCGGCCCGGACAAGGGCGGCTGCTTCCTCTACAGCCGTCACTTCAACCCCACGGTCGACGTCGCGGCGCGCTACCTCGCGGCGCTGGAGGGCACCGAGCACGCGGTGTGCACGGCCAGCGGCATGGCCGCCATCTCCTCGACCCTGCTGCAGCTCGTCGAGTCGGGCCAGCACATCGTCGCCTCGGACACCGTCTACGGCGGCACCCACGCCCTGCTCGAGCACCTGCTGCCCCACATGGGCATCACGACCACCTTCGCCGACCCGTCGGACACCGCCGCCTTCGCCGCGGCGATCCGGCCCGAGACCCGGCTGCTGTACACCGAGGTCGTGGCCAACCCGACCCTCAAGGTCGCGGACATCCCGGCGCTGGCCGAGCTCGCCCACGGCCGCGGGCTGTCCCTGGTGGTCGACAACACCTTCACTCCGGTGCTGGTGTCGCCGGCGCGGCTCGGCGCCGATGTCGTGGTGCACTCCCTGACCAAGTTCGTCAACGGCGCCTCGGACATCATCGGCGGCGTGATCTGCGCCAGCCAGGATCTCGTCCACCGTCTCATGGACCTGCACACCGGCCGGGTGATGCTGCTCGGTCCGACGATGGACCCGCGGGTCGCCTTCGACGTCATCCAGCGTCTGCCGCACCTGCCGCTGAGGATGCGCGAGCACTCGCGCCGCGCCCAGGCGGTCGCCGAGCACCTCGAGAGGCTCGGCGCGCCGGTCATCTACCCCGGCCTGCCCTCCCACCCGCACCATCATCGACTCGCGGCCCAGCTCAACCCGGGGTACGGATTCGGCGGCCTGATCGCGGTGGACTGCGGTACCGCAGAGCGCGCCGAGCGAGCTCTCGGGGTGCTCCAGAACGAGGTCGGCTTCGGCCTCATCGCGGTCTCGCTGGGTTACTTCGACACCCTGATGTCGTGCTCCGGCTCCTCCACCTCGTCGGAGATCGCCCCCGAGAAACAGGCCGAGATGGGACTGTCCCCCGGTCTGCTGCGGATCTCGGTCGGGCTCAGCGGCGACCTCGACGACCGCCTCGCCCAGGTCGAGCAGGGGCTGCGCACGGTCGGTCTCGTCAACTGAGCCCGAGCCCGGGCCCGAGCCCGGATTTCGTCCCCGGAATTGCGCCGAATGGTGCCGGGCACTCACTTGTGATGCTCCAGCGAGGAATGGCGGTCACGTCTGGCGCGCTCTGACCTGCGCCCGCAGCAGCCCGTACACGAGGCCGCCAACGCGGTCGTCACGTGGAAGCACAGTCGAGGGCACACGGACGCCCCGACCCACGAGCAGGAGCAGGCTGTCAAGGGCGGCCAAAGGCCGTGAGCGAAGGCGCTCGCCCTTGACGGCGGACCTTTGACCGCCTACGCGTCACTCCGAGCCAGCACACTTCCCCGCCCGGACCGAAGCG
>CAZKKP010000257.1:0-4786 GCA_964553295.1 uncultured Thermoanaerobaculia bacterium
CGCGGATTCCTCGGACGCGCCGGCTACGTCGCCCTCGTGGGACGGCCGAACGCCGGCAAGAGCACGCTGCTCAACGCCCTGGTCGGCGACAAGGTCGCGATCGTGTCGGACAAGCCGCAGACCACTCGCAATCGGATCGTCGGGATCCTCTCCGCCGAGGCCGGCCAGGCGGTGTTCTTCGACCTGCCCGGCGTGCACCGGCCGCTGCACAAGATGAACACGCGGATGATGCAGGAGGTGCGGTCCGCGCTCGAGGAGGTGGACCTCGTGCTCCACCTGGTGGACGCGACGGCGTCCTGGGGCGCCGGGGAGGAGCACCTCTTCGAGCTGCTCGACGGGGTCGGCGTCCCGGTGCTGGGAATCCTCACCAAAATCGACCTGGTCGAACCGAAGGAGAGACTGCTGCCGGTCATCCAACGCTACACGACTCGCCGGCCTGCGGCGACGGTGGTGCCGATCTCGGCAGTGGCCGGGGACGGGCTTGAGCGTTTGCTCGCCGAGCTCTGGGGGACTCTTCCCGAGGGTGAGCCCTTCTACCCTGCGGACGTCTCGACCACCCAGACCGAGCGCTTCTTCATCGCCGAGATCGTGCGTGAGAAGCTGCTCGAGCGAACCCGCGACGAGCTGCCCTGGACCACCGGCGTCATCGTCGACTACCTCGAGGAGGACGAGGGGCTTCTCCGGGTCGATGCCGTGGTCTACGTCGAGCGACCGAGCCAGAAGGGCATCGTGATCGGCCGGGCGGGCCGGATGGTCAAGGAGATCGGCCAGGCCGCCCGACTCGAGCTCGAGAGGCGGCTCGGCATCCGCATCTACCTGACGCTGCACGTCAAGGTCCACCCCCGCTGGCGTGACGACCCGCGCGTTCTGGTCCAGATGGAGCCCGGCATGGCCACGGTCGACGGGGAGATCGACCTCGCGGAGCTCATCGGACGCCACGGCGGGCACGGGTCGGACGAGAGTGCGTCGCCAGAGTCGATCGACGACGACGGCGACCTGGACGACGAGCAGGGGGGTTGAACCGTGGCCCTCGACACCCTTCTCGTGTTCACCGCCGACGGCTGCCCCCACTGCCGTGCCTGCCTGGAGGACCTCCGCCGGCGTGGCGTCCGTTTTCGGGAGGTCAACCTGAGCCGCGAGCCGGGGGAGATGGACCATCTGCGCCAGCACTCCTGGGAGCACCGCCTGCCGGTCATCGTCGACCACGAGCGGGTGTCCATCGGCTTCGGCGGACTCTCCTCGAGCTACGCCGACCTCGGCCTCGAGGCCCGGTAACCCCCTCGAGCCCCGAGCCCGAATGAGGGCTCGCGGCTCAGGGCTCAGGGCACAGGGCACAGGGCACAGGGCTCAGGGCACAGGGCTCAGGGCCCGCTCCCGATCCCGCCCTGTCAAGTCCTGGTGAGAGGCGGTCAGTTTGAGTGAGGGATTCAAGGTTCGGGGAGTGTGTCGGTGAAGCGGGTAGCTTCTGCGACAGCGACAACGGCAGTGTGCGGCAGAGTCAGCAGCAGCGACCATGTCAGCGACAACGGCGGTGCTGTCGCGGGACGCATTGTAGAGCCGGCGTCCCGCCGGCTTCGGGGCCGGTGGCAGAGGCGCGTACCGTCTGAGTCGCGACGCCATCCTCGCAGCGGTTGTGGTCGCGCGTACCGTCCCCAGCGCCGGCGGGACGCCAGCGCCACAATCCAGGCCGCGCCGGCGCACGTTCTTCGGCGTCGATCGAGGCAGCCCCCACCGCCAGCAGCGTCACCGGCCCGCCCCAAGACCGATCGAGCGAGTTGTTGCGCCGGCGTTATGCCGGCACAAGCGGGATCGCCGAGCCGGCACTTCCGACTCGGTAAGGCACGAGAGGATCCGGGATCGGGCGACGAGGGGGAGGGGGCTGGGTCACGCCCACCGCCGCTCGCATTCGGACCTCGAGCCCGAACCCGAGCTCGCTCTACCCGTCCGGCTCGACTCGGCTGCGCATCGCCTTTTGCTCGGCCCGTCGGCGCTTCCCTTCGAGGCGCCGCCGCCGCGAGCGCTCGGGGACGTGGGTCGGGAGACGCTCCGACGGCTCTTCGAGGGCCTCGGCGAGGAGCTCGAGGAAGCGCGCCATCGCCGCGTGACGGTTGGCCTCGCGCGTGCGGTGGCGCTGCGAGGTGACCCGCAGCACGCCGTTCTTCGTCAGGCGCGTGCCGAGCTGTCGCAGCAGGCGCGAGCGCAGCTCGTCGGACAGGGTGGGGGAGGCGCCCACGTCGAAGCGGATGGTGACCTTGGTCTCCACCTTGTTGACGTTCTGACCGCCCGGCCCGCCCGAGCGGGCGAACTCGAGCTCCAGCTCGCCCTCGGGAATCTGCAGCTCGTCGGTGACCGCGATGACCATGGCAGAATGGTAGACCTCCCCCTCGAGTGTACCCGGTTGGGGGAGCCTGGGAGGTACGGCATGCGAAGAGTCGTGATGACGGTGGTCGTGGTGGTTCTTGTGATCGGCGTGGGTGGAGCGCTCACCGGGTGCCGCGAGAAGGGTCCGCTGGAGCGCGCCGGAGAGAAGGCCGATGAGGCCATGGAAGAGACGGGAGAGGCGATCGGGGACGCGGTGGACGAAGTGAAGGACAAGGCCAAGGAGATCGCCGACGACGCCGAGGACGCCGCTGAGGAGGTCGCCGACGACGCCAAGGAGATCGCCGACGACGTCAAGGAGGCTGCCGACGACGCCGCCGAGGCGGCCAGGAAAGCTGCCGACACGGTCAAGACGGCGACCGGAGGCTGAATGAACAGAGCCGCGGCCCGGACGGCGGACAGCTGCCTCGCCGTCCGAGCCGGTCTCCTCGGTCAGAGCCCGAGCACCTTGCGGATCTCCTCCTCGAACCGGACCTCGTCGCCATCCTCGAAGCCGAGGTGGTGGAAGAGGACGCGGCCCTCGCGGTCGACCAGGAACGAGGTCGGGTAGAGGCGGACGCCGAACACCGTGCGTACGACCTCGGCGTCGTCTTCCCCATTCTCCAGGAGGACGTAGCTCAGGCCCTTGTCAGCGATGAACCTCGTCGCTCGCTCGGTGTCTCTCTTGCCGTCGACGGCGACGATCTCCAGGCCGTGGTCGCGGTACTTCTCGTACAGGGGCTGCAGGCGTGGCAACTCCACGCGGCAGCCGGGTCACGTGGGGAACCAGAAGGCGAGGAGCATCGCCCGGTCCTGGCGGATGTCGGCCAGCGACCGGAGCCGCCCGTCGTAATCCGCGATCATCGCGTCGTCGATGACCCGGGCGTGGCGCTGGCGCGACTGCCACAGGTAGTCGTCGAAGCCGGCGTCGCTGCCCTCGCGGGCGGTGTAGCTCTCGCGCAGCGCCTCCATGGCGCCCTCGGTGGCGCCGAAGATGGCAGCCGGAGCGAGGAGCTCGATGGCGCCCTCGTGCTCGCCCCGCGCGAGCAGCGTCCGGCCCCAGAACACCGGCAGGTCGCTGTCCGGGACGCCGAGATAGCTGCGCGGCGTCACCCGGTCGGCGGCTTCGAAGAGCTCGAGCGCCTCCTCGACGCGGCCGAGGTTGGCGAGCGCCCAACCCTTCGCCGCGAGGGCGACGCCCTGACGGCGGGCGACACCCTGGCTGACGTCCTCGGCGGACTGCTCACGATCGGGATTGTCGGCGCGGAAGGCCGCCTCGGTGGCGAGGGCGTGGGCCGCCTCGCCATGGCTGAGAGCGAGGTCCCACAGGCCCTCGTCGAAGGCGGCCTCGACGACCGAGGTGTGCTCGGAGTAAAGGAGGGGGCGGTGCCCGGAGAGGTCGGCGACGATGGAGGCGAGGTCGACCGGACGGCCGAGGTCGGCGGCGGTGGAGCGCATCGCCATCGCGATGGAGAAGCGTCGCTCAGGATCGCGGGTGGCCTCGAGCACCCGTGCCGCGAGATCGTAGGCCTCCTGCGGTCGGCCGAGCACGTCGCCGAGGTGGTACAGCGCGGACGGCACCAACCGCGCGGCCCTCTCGGAAGCCGGGTAGGTGGTGAGGAAGTCCTCGGCCAGCCGAGCCTTCTCCTCGGAGCTGTCGGTCTCGTTCCAGACCTCGCGGAGCTCCTGGTAGGCGAGCTCGGCGGCCTCCTCGGAGGGTGCCCGGCCGCAGCCGAGCCCGCCGACCAGCGCCGCCATGAGGAGGGCCGTGAGCAGCGTTCGTGCCATCTGTTCTCCCTTCGCCGATCGTGAGTGCACGATCGCGCAAGCGTGAGTATACCCGTCGGATTCGAGGGGCCGGTTACACTTCCCGTCATGAACGTGAACGGCGCGCCCTACCGGACGATCTGGCAGTCCGCCGATCAATCGGCGGTGGAGGTCATCGACCAGACGCAGCTGCCCCACCGTTTCCAGACCCTGCGGCTGGAGAGCTCGGAGGACGCGGCGGAGGCGATCTCCCGGATGGTGGTGCGCGGCGCGCCGCTGATCGGTGCGACCGCCGCCTGGGGGATCTGGCTTGCCATGAGACGGGACCCGTCACAGGAGTCGCTTCGCGAGGCCGGCGAAGAGCTCCTGGCCACCAGGCCCACCGCGGTCAACCTGCGCTGGGCGGTCGACCGCATGCTCGCGGCGGTCTCGTCGGTCGCGCCGGCGGAACGGGCCGACTGCGCGGCTGCCGAGGCGGCCGCGATCTGCGACGAGGACGTCGCGATCAACCGGGCGATCGGCGCGCACGGGCTGCCGCTCATCGCCGCGGCGGCTCGCGAGAAGGGTCGCGTGAACATACTCACCCACTGCAACGCCGGCTGGCTGGCGACCGTCGACTGGGGCACCCCCCTGGGGCCGGTCTATCGGGCCCACGACGCGG
>CAZKKP010000257.1:4796-5990 GCA_964553295.1 uncultured Thermoanaerobaculia bacterium
CTGATGCAGCGCGGTCTGGTCGACCTCTGCCTGGTGGGCACCGATCGCACCACTGCCGCCGGCGACGTGGCCAACAAGATCGGCACCTATCTCAAGGCACTGGCCGCCGCCGACTGCGGCGTGCCCTTCTACGTAGCCCTGCCCCATCCGACGGTCGACTGGCGCCTGAGCGACGGCTTCGAGATCCCGATCGAGGAGCGGGATGCCAGCGAGGTGCTCCGGGTGCGGGGGCTCGACGACGCCGGCGAGCTCCGCGAGGTGACGGTCACCGCCCCGGGCAGCTCCGCCGCCAACCCCGCCTTCGACCTCACCCCGTCACGCCTCGTGACCGGCCTCATCACCGACCGCGGCCTGACCGACGCGTCCTCGGAAGGCCTCCGAAGCCTGTTCCCCGAAATGGCGTGAATCGGAATCCGTCGAGTCCCTTGTGCTCCGGCGCCGCAATTCCGCGAACCCGACAGCGGCCAAGCCGTTGGGCCTCTGATCTGAGGCGATCTTCCTGTGCCGGCGAGAGTTCAAGTGGAATAGCCATGACGGCCTCCCGCAGACATTGCATCGCCCGGGGAAGCTTGCTGCCTGAGGCTCGCGTCAAGCGGCGGGGCCGCAACGGTTTCAACGAAGTCGGCGGGCAACAGGGTTGGTGGACCTCACGTTACATCGAGAGCGGCCTCGTCAGCTCCAACGCGTTGTTTGCCGACGCGAGGAGAATCTCGCCGGGGTGAATCGGTGGGAGCTTGTCGGCGCTCATGTGGCGCTCCTGGTGGTAGTCCACGATCTCGACCTCGTGAGCGTCGCCCGCGTCCCATCTGAAGCAGATGCGCCATTGGTCGTTCACGCGGATGCTGTGCTGACCCTCTTGGTCGCCCCGGAGCTGCTCGAGTCGTCGGTTGCCAGGCAGGACGTGAAGGTCATCGGGGGGCTCGACCGCGTCGAGAAGGAGTAGCGTACGACACACATGGTGCCACTCGTGGCCGGCTCTTCGGCCGAGACGGCGATCAAGCCTGTAAGCGCGCCGAGTGCCAGTACTGCGAGGGGACGTGCCAGGTATTTCATGGCGGCGGGCCTGACGGCTGGCATCAGCGGCGAGCGTAGCAAGTCCTTTGCATACGTAGTTTCGGCCGCGTCATTTCGGTTCTTCCGGGAAGCAGGAATAGAAGATGCTCTCGAGCTCGTCGTGGAAGCCCCACCCGATTC
>CAZKKP010000258.1:0-5982 GCA_964553295.1 uncultured Thermoanaerobaculia bacterium
CGCTGGTCCGCGCCGTTCGCCGGCGCGACGGCTCGCTGGCAGGCCGGGCCCGCGCCTGCCTGGCCAGCCTCGATGGCCGTCTCGCGCCAGCCGTGCACGGCTGGGTCGAACTCCTGGAGGCCGCAGCGGACCGACCTGCTCGGCTCGGCGATCGAGCCTGGCGGCGTCGCGTCGTCGGCAGGCATCCGCTGTTGAACCGTGAGCTGCTGCACCGGGCCGGGCTGATGGCGATGGCCGAGGGCCGATCCGAGCACGCCGTCCGCCTGCTCGAGCGAGCTCAGAGAACGACCGGGGACCCGGGGCTCCTCGGACGTCTGGAGCTCGACCTGGGAGCGGCAGCGGCGGGAGCGGGGCGGACCGCGGCGGCCGAGGTTCATCTCCAGCGGTCTTTCGCGCTCCTCGAGGCTGCCGGTTTCACCAGGTTGCCGAGTGCCGCCCTCGGCAATCTGGCCATGACGGACGTGGACAGCCTGCGCGTCGACCGTGCCGCGGCGCGACTTGAGGAGCTGATTCGGCGTCACGACGATCCCTTCAGTCGTGCCGAGCTAGCCCGCCTCGAGCTGGCCCGGGGTGACCTTGACGCGGCCCGCCGTGAGCTCGAACGGATGCCGGCGCCTGAGCGCGCCGGCGGTGCGAACCTGGTCGAGGCACTGCACCTGGTGCACGGCGTGCTGGCCGTGCTCTCTGCCGGCGCGTCGGTCGCGGGCCGCCGCCACCTGCAGCTCGGAGGGGACGAGGGGCGAGTCTGGCTCGACCTCCTCGACGCGCTCGAGGGCGGGCGCCCGGCGCCGGTCGGCGACGACGGCTGGGGGGTCTCCGTCGCGGCCCGATGGATCTCGAGCGGCCGGGCGACCCTGGCGTCCGGGGTGGAATTCGCCAGAGATGATCCCCGACTGGCGATGGCCGCGGCAATCGCCGACCGGGTCGCACGCGGACGATTCTGGATCGACCGCGGCGAGCGGCGCCGCTTCGCGCGGCGGCTCGAGAGCCTCGGGGCGACCGGCTGGGCTCGCTCGCTGCGCAACGGCCTCTGTGGCGAACCTGAGTGGTTGGCGGCCGTCTGCTGCCTGGCCGAGCTCGGGGAGGTCCGCGACCTGGCGGTGGAGGAGGAGCTGGCACTGCTCGACGGCCTCGGCGTGACCGGGCTCGAGGTTCGCGCCGCGGACGGCCGGCGGACGGTCGTGCGCATCGGCGACGGCGCCCCCGGGGCGGAGGTGCCTGCCGGACGGCTGAGGGTCGTGCCCCTCGGCGGGACACTGCACGACGATCCGGCGTGGCGGCTGGTCCGGGCGCTGCTCGACCGGGAGCCGACGCTCGGACCGGCACCGGCGCCGGCGCCTGATCCTGAAGAGGCGAGGACCGGCCTGTTCGGTGGCGCCCCGGCGATGGTCGCCCTCCGCACCGAAATCGCCCGGCTGGCGCCGATGCGGCTGACCGTGCTGCTGCTCGGCGAGACCGGGGTCGGCAAGGAGGTGGCGGCTCGCGCGATCCACGCCCTGTCGGGTCGGCAAGGACGGTTTGTGGCGGTGAACGTCGCAGCCATCCCGGAGGCGCTGCTCGAAGCCGAGCTCTTCGGCTCCATGCGGGGGGCGTTCACCGGGGCCGACCGCGACCGCAAGGGGCTGGTCGAAGCTGCCGAAGGAGGCACGCTGTTTCTCGACGAGATCGGCGATCTCGGGCGATCCTTGCAGGCGAAGCTGCTCCGCTTCCTCGAGTCCTTCGAGGTCCGACCGGTCGGCTCCGATCGGACCCGGACCGTCGACGTCCGGGTGGTAGCCGCGACCCACCACGACCTGGAGGCGGGGGTTCAGGGGGGCGGCTTCCGCTCGGACCTGTACTACCGGATCGCCGCAGCGACGATCTCGATCGCGCCGCTCCGAGCTCGGCGCGAGGACATCCTCGAGCTTCGCGACCTCTTCCAAAGACAGCTCGAGGAGCGTGAGGGTCTGCCGCCGATGCGCTGGGCCCGCGAGGCCGAGAGCGCCCTGCTCGACCACAGCTGGCCCGGAAACGTGCGCGAGCTGCGCCACGTGGTGGAGGTTGCGCGGGTTCGGGCCCGCGGAACGTCGATCTGCGCGACCGACCTCGGGCTGCCGGGGGCCCCGTCGGAGGAACCGCCACCGCGACGTTGGGACGAGGCGCTGAGCACTTTCCGGCGCCGTCTGATCGGTGACGCCCTGGCGCGACATGCCGGCAACCGGAGCGCCGCCGCCCGGGAGCTGGGCATCAGCCGACAGGCCCTGCTGTACCACCTCGCAGGGATGCCGGCGGCAGACAAAAAGAGAGCGGGCCCCGTGGCCCGCTGGAGGAAGGAGGAGGTATGATCCGTCTACCAGATCTTTTGGCGTCTGGCTGCAGCAAGTGAAAGCAAGCACCATGCCAGGTTTCTGAGGTGCGAACTCCCGAGCCCGTCGACGCCCTCGGGAGCCTCCGGGCGCGGCTCCGTGACCTGCGCGCAGCGGGCACGGTGGACTTCTACGAGCGGGTCGACCTGGCGACCTGGACCGCGCTGCGAGTCGGCGGTCTGGCGGAGCTCCTGGTTCGCTGCCGGACCATCGAGGGAGCTTGCGAAGTGCTGGATTTGCTGAGCTCCCACGGCCTCCGCTGGCTGGCGATGGGCTCAGGCAGCCGCCTGGTGCCGTCCGACCAGGTGCTGCGCGTCCCCGTGCTCACCCTCGGCGGCGGTCTGGCCGACTGGCGCCTCGACGGGGAGATGGTCGTGGCCGGGGGTGGAACCGGGCTGGCACAGCTCGCGCGTTCGATCGCGAGTGCCGGTCTGTCAGGGTCGCCGCGCCTCTTTGGCACGACCGGCTCGGTCGGTGGCGCAGTCGAGGAGGCTCTCGGGCTCGGAGCGACGGAGCTCGGAGTGGGGGAGTGGGTCGAGGTCGTGCGCCCCGGCCGGGCGCCCGAGCGCTGGCGAGAGCTGGGCGCCGGAGGTCTGGAGAGCCTCCATCGGACGGTCGTCACCCAGGTCAGGGTGAAGCTCAGCGAGCCACCGACCCCGGTCGTGCCACCGGCCCATGTGGCCGTTCGCGCGGTGGCGCCGGCGTTCGTCGCGACCGCCGGACGACCGGTGGCGGAGCTCCTGGCCGCTGCCGGCTGCGCGGGCTTGTACGTCGGCGGCGCCCGCATGGATCCGGCCGACCCGAACTGCCTGCGGACGACCAGGTCGGCGAGCGCCCGCGATGTCCGCACCCTGGTCGCCGAGGTCCGCGAGCGGGTCCAGAGCAGGACCGGCGCCCAGCTTCGATCGCGGCTGAGGTTCGTCGACGAGTGGGGAACGGATCTGCGCTGGTAGCCGGGTATACTCGCCGCGGCCACCCGCCACCAGCATTCGACGAGTTCGCGTCACGGCAGGAGGGACGGAGAACGGCCCGATGATCATCCCGATCGGTCACGAGCACACCACGGTGCGGCGCCAGCCCTGGGTCACCCTCGGAATCATGGGCTTGTGCGTCCTGGCCTTCCTCCTGACCTCGATCGCCGTCAGCGGCCGAGCGCCGCTGGAGCAGCGGCTCGAGGACTTCGTCGAGTACTTCCTCGAGCATCCGTACCTCCAGCTCAGCCAGGAGCAGGAGCGCCTCCTCAAGGAGATCTTCGGACCGGTCGGCTTGTCGCGGGACTTCGAGGCCTTCATCGAGACCCGCCTGGAGTCGCTGCCGTACCTGCCGACCGATCCCGCGCGCTTGGAACGCGAGAAGTTCGAGCTCGACCGGCGGTTCGCCGAGGTGACCGGCAGCATCGACAGCGACCCCCACTTCGTCTGGGGCCTTGTGCCGGCGGCAATGGAGCCCCATGCCTTCGTCACCTACCAGTTCATGCACGGCGGCTTCTGGCACCTCTTCGGCAACCTCTTCATCCTGTTCCTCGCCGGACCCTTCATCGAGGATGTCTGGGGACGGCCGCTGTACGCCGGGTTCTACCTGACCGCCGGCGTGTTCTCGGCGCTGATGTTCGCCCTGCGCTATCCCGACCTCGAAGGACCGCTGATCGGCGCCTCCGGGGCGATCGCCGGGGTGATGGGAGCGTTTCTCGTCCGCTACTGGAGTACGAAGATCAAGTTCTTGTACTGGTTCTTCTTCGTCTTCGTCGGGACGTTCACCGCACCGGCCTGGCTCATGCTGCCACTGTGGTTCGTCAAGGAGCTGCTGTTCGCCCAGGCCCACGACGTGGTGGCGCCGGGCAGCGGTGGTGGCGGCATCGCCTACTGGGCCCACGTCTGGGGCTTCGGGTTCGGCGCCGTCGCGGCGCTGGCCATCCGCCGCTTCCGGGTCGAGGAACGCTACATCCACGGCGCCATCGAGTCGAAGATCACCCTGGTCGACAACCCGGCCGTCGAGCAGGCGATGGAGCTGCACGCGAGCGGCCAATCCGATCGGGCCCAGGCGCTGCTCGAATGCCAGCTCGCGGCCGACCCGGGCAACGTCGACCTCGCGGCGGCACCGTGGAACCTCTGCGCCGCCCGGGGTGAGGTCCGGACCGCGCTCGCCCCGATGCTGAGCGCCCTGCAGCGGGCCGCGCGGGCCGGCGATGCGGAGGCGGTGGTGGCTCATTGGCCCATCGTGCTCGCGGAGGGCGGCGAGCTCGAGGTCGAGCCGAGCCTCGGCCTGAAGCTGGTGGAGATCCTGCAGGCGGCCGGGATGGGTGAGCTGGCCCGGCGTACCGTGGACACCGCCATTCGACCGTTGGGACCCGATGCGCCGCCCGGGCTGGTGGTCCGGCTCGCGCGAGCGGCGGCCGCGGTCGACGCGGCCACGGCCCTGACCCACTCCCGCCGGGCCCTCGATCACCCCGAGCTCCCCCCGCAGGCCCGGCACGAGCTCGAAGCCCTCGCCGGCGAGGTCAGGAGCCGAGCCGCCGAAGGTGCAGCCGACGGCGGCGCCGCACTCCCGGTCGACCCGGTCCGCGACCTGTCGCCGGTCGACCCTGCTGGCCTCGAGCCACGGACGCTGCAGGTTGCCGAAGCGGTGCCGCGGGCCCTGGACGCCAGCTCCCTCGAGTTCAGCCTCGGTGGCCAGGACCGGCGGCTGCCGCTGGACCAGGTCCAGGTGTTGGCGGTGGCCGGCATCCGCGGCCAGGGGGGAGGCCGGCCGTTCGTGCTCGTCGACCTGCTGCTGGACCCGCCGTGGGGCGAACGCACCCGTCTCCGGTGCGTCCGCCTGCGCAGCTCGAGCTTCGACCCCCGCGCCCTGGTCGGCGGCGACGAGGCGATGGCGGCCTTTCGCTCGTTGCTCGACCGCCTGCTCGAGGCGTCGGAGGCGGTCCCTCTTCCCGACCCGGAAGGCGCCCGCGGCCGGCCGTTCCGCAACTTCGACTCGATCCGCGACTACGAGCGCCAGGCGCTCGGGGTCGGGGCCTGAGCCCCGAACGGTGATCGTCAAGCTCGCCTGCGGCGCCACCTCGGTTGCGGTCGACCTGCGTGGCCTTCGCGTCAAGGCGCTCGCACCCACGGCGCCGCGCTCGCTGCCGGCGCTGGCGGAATCGGTCGCCGCAGCCCTCGACCGGCCCCTGGACACGCCGGCACTGGCCGAGCTCGCCCGGGGACGGAGAGGGGCCACCGTGATCGTGCCCGACGCGACCCGACAGGCCAGCCTGCCGGAGGTGCTGCCGGTGGTGCTGCACCGGCTGCTCGGCGCCGGCATCGAAAGCCGTCGGCTGACGGTGCTCATCGCCTGCGGCACACACCCGCCGGCGCCGATCGAGCGGCTGTCTGACCTCCTGGGACCGCTGCCGCCCGGGGTCGAGGTCATCCAGCACGACGCCCGGCAGGAGGAAGAGCTGCTGGCGGTGGGGGAGGTCGCCCCCGGGCGGCGCATCCGACTCCACCGGCGAGCGGTCGAATGCGATCTCCTGGTGACCCTGGGCGGCGTGCGTCACCACTACTTCGCGGGCTTCGGGGGCGGACCGAAGCTGGTCTTTCCCGGGGTCGCCGGCTACCAGGAGATTCAGGCCAACCACGCCCTGGTGGTGCGAAGGACGACA
>CAZKKP010000259.1:0-5972 GCA_964553295.1 uncultured Thermoanaerobaculia bacterium
TCGAGTCGGTGGCCGGCGGCTTCCTCGACGAGTACAACTGCAACTTCTCCCAGGCGGGTGGCATCGGCACCCGGGTCGAGATCTCCCTGATCTGAGACTCCACCCGACCGAGGCTCTGTGACGGCCGCCCACCCGGGCGGCCGTTCGTTCTGTGCCCGGGCTGCGGGCAGGTCCGCGCTGAACAGCAAGAGGGTCAGGGGGTCGATCGGGGACGGTGGAAGCAGGTGAGATGGCCGGTCGTGAACTCGAGCTCGAAGGCCCGGTCGAGGAACGGCCCGAGGCAGTCGGCGACACTGAACACGGTCACCTCGCGGGGATGGGCGGCGAGGGTGTCGGCCAGCCGGCGGTAGAAGTCGGCGCCGGGGCCCACGGGGCGGAGCGGGCGGTAGAGATAGACGAAGTCGAAGCCGGCGAGGGGGACCGTCAGGAGGTCCGCGACCACCCACTCGACCCGTGACCCGGCAACCCCAAGCCATTGTTGCAGCTTCTGTCCGATCGCGACCATCTCGCGACAGATCTCGACCTGGACCGTCCGCCGGTGCGGCGACACCAGCTGCAGCAGCAAGCCCTGCAGGCCGTTGCCGGCGCCGAGGTCGACGCTCACCGAGTCGGGTCGCAGGTAGGGGTCGGCGCGAACCACCGGGTCGATCCCACCGGCATGGCACCAGTAGCCGCCGGCGACGTCGACGCGGGCGCGCTCCTGGGGGCTGTATGGGGCCTCGGAAAGATGGATGTGGGCGTAGAGCTCGAGAAAGGCCTCCTCGAGATCGTCGGGACCGCAGTCGCCGAGCAGCCCGGCGGCGAGCTCGGCACGCAGCTCCTCGAACCTCGGCAGGATCGCGGCGAGCTCCGCAGGCGCCGGACCGAGCCCGACCAGCCGCCTCATCAGCTCGGCGAGCCGGCAGCGGTCCGACCAGCTGCGGTTCTCCGCCGGGATCCGGGCGGCGAGGCGGTCGACCGGGGGAAGAGTCCCTGCCATCGATGGCAGCCTAGCAGCCCGACGCCGGCAGCGACCTCCGAGCCGGGGTGTTCACGACAGAGACACAGAGGCGCGGAGATCCACAGAGATCAGGCCCGCATCCTGGAACTACATGCCAGGTGGTCCATTGGAAGTCACTTAGATGGAACACAACTAGAAGATCACTGCAGAATGGAACTGCTCTCGACCCGGAAGGAGTTCGGAGTGCAGTAAGGTCTCGCGCAAGGATAAGCTGGGCAGAGTCGCGCCCAACTGTGCCACAGACTTGGTTTGCCCGATCGAGCGAAACCGGAGGCGTAGCCTTGCCTACGTTGAGGATTTCGCGAGTGAGGGCGGGCCGAAGATGCGGTGCAGATGTGATGCGAGATGCTCGACTTATCCTTGCGCGAGCCCTAAGCTGGCGCCGTGATGTGGACCCTGGAGAAGCTCCGCGGACTGTGGAGCGGGCCGGCGGCGAGAGTGGGCGGCGGCCTGCACGCTGTTGACGACGAGCTGCTCGAGCTCGGCGAGGAGGAGGCGCTGCGGCGCTCGCTTGACGAGCTCAACCTGCGCCGCCTGGGTACTCAGCTGTGGATGTTCGCGGCCGTCATCGCCCTGTATGCGATCGTGAGCTACGCTGAGGGCTCGCAGATCGTGGCCATCCTCGGCGGGCTTGCAGCCGCCGGCGACCTGCTGCTGCTGCGCCGGCGAAACGCCCGTTTCGTGGCCGGCAACGTCCGGCAGGTCTGCGCCGCGGTGCTGGTGCTCCATCTGGTTCTCGTGCAGGCCTTCCACGGGCTGGGCTCGGGCGGGATCGGCATCTGGTTCGTCGTCCTTGCCCTGCTGGCGACCCGGTTTCGGCTGGCGACCGGCGAGGCACTGGCCCTGATCGGCGCTCTCTACGCGGTGACCTCGGTGCGGCTGGTCGGGGAGAGCCTGCTCGTCAAGGAGGGGTTCCCGCTGGTCGCGCTGGTCGGCTTTGGCATCGTCCACAGCGGCGCCTTCGGCCTGTCGTGGTGGCTGACCTACCGCCACTCGCGGCGCTTCCTCGCCCGTTGGCAGGCAGAGTCGAGCCGCCACCGGGACCGCTTGCGCATGAAGCGCGAGCTGGAGTACGCGCGTGAGATCCAGCTCAGCATGCTGCCGCGCGAAGCGCCGCAGCTGCCGTGGCTGCAGATCGCATCGCTGTCCCTGCCGGCCACCGAGGTCGGCGGCGACTACTACGACTACTTCCGACTCGACGAGCACCGCCTGGTGGTGGTTGTCGGCGACGTCACCGGGCACGGCGTGGCGAGCGGGCTGGTGCTGTCCGGCGTGCGCTCCTGCCTGAACCTGCTCTACGACGAGCTCGGTCGGCCGGCGGAGATCCTGCAGCGGGTCAACCGGATGCTCAAGCGGACGACGGCGCCGCGGATGCTGATGACCCTCGAGGTGGCGGTGCTCGACGAGCGTCGTGGGTCGCTCACGGTGGCGACCGCAGGCCACCCACCGGTGCTGATCGCGCGGGCCCGCGGCGGGGAGATCGAAGAGGTCGGTCGCGGCTCCTTCCCGCTCGGCGCCCTGTACGAGGTGAAGTACGTCGAGCAACGGGTCGCGCTCGAGCCCGGCGACCTCGCCGTGATGTACAGCGACGGCCTGGTGGAGACCCTCAACCACGACGGCGAACAGTTCGGCTGGACGAGGCTCCACGAGCTTCTCGCCCGGTCGAGCGACGGTCTCACTGCTGCCGAGGTGCGCGACCGGATTCTCCGCGAGGTGTGGGACTTCAAGGGCGCCACCTCCCAGGTGGACGACGTCACGATGGTGGTCATGCGCTGCAGCGGCGAGCACGCCCTGAAGACCTGACCTCCATCGCCGCCTGCCCAGCCCGTGCCCCAGCCCGCTCCTCACGCGGTTGGCCATGAGGTGACGAGATCCTGGCATCGGCAGGATCCGACGACCGCGCGGGGGTTCACAGCCCTTCATGATCGGTTGGCGTTGTGCGACAATGAAGCGTCAGCCCGATCTTGAGATCACGTTGACGAACGGTGGCGGACCACTGGAATCCGGGAGGAGGACCTCATGGACATCCGACAGACTCGCCGTGCAGCCGCTGTTCTGACGGCCATGCTTGTGGCAGGGTCGCCCTTTGTCGTGGCCGCAACCGGCGTCGAGCCTTCCCGTGCGGAGCTGGAGGCCATGGGCCTCGAGGAGGCGCTCGGCGCGGCGCCCGACTCAGTCCCGGCCGGCCATCGGGGTCGGGCCGTCGTCGACGCGGTCGTTGTCGTGCAGGAAGGGGAGACCCCGACCGGCGCTCCCGGCCCGGTGACCTCGTTGAACTCACCCTTCACCGACGGCAACGGTGTGGTGGGTTTCACCGGTACGGCCGGTGAGGCATTCGTCTGGTACGACACCGGCATCCTGTGGTTGAGTGGCGACGGGCTGCCCTCGTTGCTGACCGGCGGCGAGTCCACCATGGGCGTGAGCGACTCCGGTGGCTTCATCTACAGCCCGTCAGTGGATGGCGATGACAGCGTCTGGACCCACAACGGTCTGCTTCTGACGGAGACTGCCGCAGCGCCGGGCTACCCACCGCCGGCCACCGTCACCTTCAACAGCCGGCCGCAGATGCTGCCGAGCGGTGCGTCGTACTGGGTCGCCGGCGTCAGCTACTCCGGTGGCGCCTCCACCGAGGGCCGCGTGCTCTACACATCGAGCGACTCGACCCCCGCCACCATCACCCGGGTCATCGCCTCGGACGACCTGGTCGCCGGCCTGCCCATCGCCCGGCCCTCGGGCGTCGGATTCGACTACCAGGTCTCGGACAACGGCGCACACCACATCCACGACCTGCTGCTCGACAGCGGCTCGTCCACGAACGACGACATCGTCTTCGTGGACGGCGCGATCGTGGCCCGCGAGTCCTTTCCGACGGGCGCCGGCGACAACTGGGACAACTTCGACAACATGAGCGTCAACAACGACGGCGACTTCGTATTCTCCGGCGATACCGACGGCCCCGTTGCCTCAGACGAGTTCGTCGCCTTCAACGGCGCCATCGTGATTCGCGAAGGCGACACCCTCGGCGGCGTCGAGCTTACCAGCTCGGCCACGGTCAACGCCCTCAGTCTGAACAACCTTGGACAGGTGGCGATGATCTGGGGTTACTCGGGCGGCGAGACCCTGTTCTTCGCCTGCGACGCCGCCGAACCCGCCTCCACCACGACCGCGATCCTCTCCGTCGGCGACGAGCTCGACCTCGACGGGAATGGCGCCGGGGATGCCGTCGTCACCGACTTCAACGCCTCGAGCACCATCGGCCCGGGCCTCTGGCTCGCCGAGGACGGACGTGTCTTCGTCGAGGTTGACCTGGACTTCGGCGCCGGAGAGCTCCAGGCGATTGTTGGCCTCGGACTGCCGTCCTGCGGCGTCGGCCACCTGGTGATCAACGAAATCGACTATGACCAGGCCGGAACTGACGACGCCGAGTTCGTCGAGATCTTCAACGGAACCGGGGCGACAGTGAACCTCGGCGGATACCAGGTGGAGCTGGTCAACGGTACGGGCGGGGGCGCAGCGGTGTACCAGACCATCGCCCTGCCGGCGGTGGACCTCGCGACTGGCGACTACTATGTCGTCTGCGCCAACGCTGCCACCACCTTCAACTGCGATCTCGACGTCAGTCCGGACACCAACCTGATCCAGAACGGCGCTCCCGACGCGGTGGCCCTGCGCGGGCCGACCGGTACCCTGGTGGATACGGTCAGTTACGAGGGGGACACCGGAGCGCCCTACACCGAAGGTTCGGGCGTCGGTCTCGAGGACGACCCGACCATACCGTTCTTCGGCATTTCTCGATTCCCCAACGGGGTTGACACGGACGTCAACAACGTCGACTTTGGGAACTACTGTCACTCGCCGGGCCTGCCTAATCTCAACACCACCGGCGATTGTGAGCAGGTTCCTGTGAAGCTGATGGGTTTCGTCGTCGAGTAGGCTGCCCAAGGGCCTCTTCGTGCCGACGACAAGGAGTGGTCAGGGCGACGGCGGCGTCTCCGGTGAGGGGTCGCCGGTCGTCAGGATGCGGAGTCGCGATCGGACTCGGGAGAGTGCCGGGACTGCGGCTCGGGAGGGGGATCCGGGCCTCGGGCGCCGGCCCTGACACGGGCTGACACGAGGGTGGCCGGCTCGGTACCCCCCTCCGCCACGAGTACGCTCACATTCGGGCGCCGCTGTCTCCCGCATGCCGGCGTTTCGCTGGTTCGACGAACGGCGCGGGTACGCCTCGGACGCGAACCGCCGGCAGGCGAGCGCATGGGCGCCCTCGGTGCGTCACCGAGCTTGTGCTGAGGAGTACTCAGCCGGTGCTGTCGCTGCCGCGTCCCGGCGGAGTGCCGGGAGGCGAGGGGGCGGCGCTCTGGCGCTCGACGTCGATCTCGGCGAGGGAGGTCTCGAGGTCCTCGAGGCGCTGCCGGAGTCGGGCCATCTCCTCGCGGGCCCGGCGCACCGGGCCGATGCGGTCGATCGACGCCTGCACGAGCCGGTCCATCTGGGTCTGCAGCTGCTCGACGCCGCTGGAAACCGCCTCCTCGCCGATTCGGATGATCTCGTGCAGCAGCTCGTTCGGCAGCAGGGAGGTGCCTCGTCGGCCCTCCTCGGAGATGATCTGGGTCAGGGTCTGGGCCGTGACGTCGTCGGTGGTCTTGTTGTCGATGACGCGGATCTGCTGACCCTGCCGGATCCACCCGGCGAGTTCTTCGAGGGAGACATAGCGGCTCTCCTCGGTGTCGTACAGCTTGCGGCTTCCGTAACGCTTGATCAGTCGGATCATGTCGACGGTCTCCCTCGGTTCGGGACGGTGCCGCACTGCGACGCGGACCCCGGGCAACTGTACCGCGGTGCGGCATCGATGTCAAGCTCGGTATCGGCTCGCACCTTCTCTGGATCGATCATGGAAGTTCATTGTCGAGAGCAACTTGAGTAATCACACCCGAGCTCGAGCCGTGGCGGAGAAGTGACAGACGATGGCGTGGGT
>CAZKKP010000260.1:0-456 GCA_964553295.1 uncultured Thermoanaerobaculia bacterium
TTCGCTGCATACTGTTGTTAGGCAGCTCGTCGCCGCTGTGTGTTTCATTTCGGTTCGAGCACCTTAGCCAGATACGGGATGGAGTCCAACCACTGGGGTCGAGTATCACTGTCAGTGAGGCGACTCTCCATATACGAGCAGAGTTCCAAGAAAAATACCTTCTTGTAGCTAAAAGCATCGCGAAAAAGAGCCCGAAAAAGGCGTCGATCGACCAGTCGATTGCGATAATACTGAGCGAAATGCGACCACCAGTACAATTGCAGCGTCAGCGCCTGATGTTCCGTGAGCTTGTCGTGGCCAACCGGCGTCCGAAAGTGATGCGCGGAAAACTCTAGGGTTGTCGGAGGAGAGCCAAGGTAGAGTTCATACTCAGCCTCAGGAATGGGAAGGTGCGGGGCCCAGCCCTTGAGAACTGTCTCCCGATACTCAGCGCGAAACTGCTCAGGGAGCGCTTGC
>CAZKKP010000260.1:466-2457 GCA_964553295.1 uncultured Thermoanaerobaculia bacterium
CCAACGACACGTAGGTAGTTCTCGACCGACCAGTAGGCGCCATGGATGGAAATGGTCAGTTGCCGCCGCGAGATCTGATTCTGGGTCCACGGAATGACGATTGCGAGCGCGACGCCAATGAGCGCCAGGAGGATCGTGAGCGCATCCGATAGGTCGAGCCCAGACAGGGTCGAACTCGAAGTGACGGTGTCGGTCGAGCTGTTCAACATCTGAGCCTCCTGGCCCTTGGTCCCTGGGTCAATCTCTGCTAGTGCTGCCTAACGCCACATGGGCTGCGGGGTGGGGGGGGTGATGGGCTGCGGGTGTCTCATGTGGTGGGCGGTTGCAACCTTCCTCATGACCTCATGTTACACGAAGGACTCGGCGTGATCGGCAGCGGGACCGCGCTGCGTAGTCGGAATATTGAGAAACGGGAAGGTGCCAGAGTGGCCGGGTGCTCGAGGCTCGAGAGGAGGGGCGCCGCGATATCGGCTGGAGTCGGAGAGGGCAGCTCCCGCGCCGGCTGGGCGGGATGACGGCGAGGGTCAGAAGGCCAGGGCACACGGCAGAGCCCTCACGGCCGGCGGTCGAAGCCGCGGCGGGCGAGGATGTCGGCGGGGCTCTCGACGCCGCGGCCGCCGCTGCGGTTGAGGATGTGGGTGTAGATCATGGTGGTCTTGACGTCGTGGTGGCCGAGGAGCTCCTGGATGGTGCGGATGTCGGCGCCGGCGAGGAGGAGGTGGGTGGCGAAGGAGTGCCGGAAGGTGTGCGGCGTGGCGGTCTTGTCGATGCCGGCTGAGCGGACGGCCCGGGCGACGGCGCGCTGGACGACGGTCGGGTGGAGGTGGTGGCGCTGCTCGGCGCCGGAGCGGGGGTCGGCGGAGCGGCTGGCGGCCGGGAAGACCCACTGCCGGCCGAACCGGCGGTCGCCATCCGGGTACTTGCGGGCCAGGGCGTAGGGGAGGTGGACGCGGCCGAAGCCCGCCGCGAGGTCGGCGGCATGGAGTGCACGCACGGCCTCGAGGTGGGCGAGCAGCGGGTCGACCAGCACCTCCGGGAGCATGACGACGCGGTCCTTGTGCCCCTTGCCGTCGCGCACCACCACCTGGCGCATGCCGAAGTCGAGATCCTGGATCCGCAGCCGGAGGGCTTCGAGCAGGCGCAGCCCGCCGCCGTAGAGGAGCTGACAGACGAGCAGGGGATCACCATCGAGATGGTTCAGGACGCGGAGCACCTCGTCGGGGCTGAGCACCACCGGCAGCCGTTTCGGCCGCTTGGCGCGGATGAGGTCTTCCAGCCGGGGCAGGGAGACCTCGAGGACCTGCTGGTAGAGGAAGAGGAGGGCCGACAGAGCCTGGTTCTGGGTCGACGGGCTGACCCGGTCGTGCACCGCGAGGTGGGTGAGGAAGGCGTTGACCTCGACGGCGCCGAGGTCGCGGGGGTGGCGGAAGCGATGGAAACGCAGGTAGCGCCGGATCCAGCCGACGTAGGCCTGCTCGGTGCGCAGGCTGTAGTGGCGGGCCCGCAGCCGGTCGCGGACGACGTCGAGCAGCCGGGGCCGCGGAGCGGCGTCGGGCAGGGGCTCGGAGTCGGCAGGCATAAATGCAGCGTAAACGACGAGACGAGCACTGTCAAGCTGTGGACAGAGAAGACGGGAGTGCTGGCTTCCGCCCTCGGATCCGACCTTGAAGTGGTTGGAAAAAAACAGGTTACCGTGCGTTTTGGTGGGCTGTTTCTGCTTCTGGCTTCCGGTCTCTGGCAGCGATCACGGAGTACGAGAGGATTATGCCACACTTCACGCAATGTGTATCCCCGGACGCTTCTGCCGTGCAGGCCGGCCGCGACGTGGAGGCATCCGGGCTCGGTGTTGCTACGCTGTCCGGCGGGAGGCGGGCTGAGCACCGAGCAGGATCCTCTGGGCGACGGCGAGCGGGTGTTCGAGACCGGCTGGCGGGAGGTCGAGGACGGCGTCGCGCTGCGGGTGCTGCGCTGGACGCCGCGGGCGGCGGCGG
>CAZKKP010000260.1:2467-5970 GCA_964553295.1 uncultured Thermoanaerobaculia bacterium
TGGCCGGCTGGGTGTCGGTGGTCGAGGGCTGGGCGCCGGTGCTGGAGGCGCTCACTGTTCGCCGGCCGGTGGTGTACGTCGAGACCCGCGAGAAACGGTCGGCGCGGTTCACCCGGCGGCTGTCGGCGATGGACTTCACCATTGCCCGGCTGGCAGAGGACCTGCGCATGTTGGCGGCGGCGGAGGGGCTGGCGGACGGGCGGGCGGTGCTCTTCGGCAGCTCGATGGGCTCCAACGCGATCCTCGAGGCGCTCAAGGGAGGCCGCCTGGCGGTGCGGGCGGCCTTCGTGGTCGGACCCAACGCCACGTTTCACGTGCCCTGGTGGGGCCATGGGGTGATCGCCATGCCGCCGGCAGCGTACGGGCTGCTGCGCGAGCCGCTGCTGTGGTACCTGCGCCACTATCGGGTCGACGCGCGCTCGGACCCGGAGCAGATGCGGCGCTACGAGCGGACGCTGCGGGCCGCCGACGCCCGCCGCCTGAAGCTGTCGGCGCGGGCGGTGGCCAACGTGGACACGCGGCCGGGGCTGGAGACCGTCACCGCGCCGGTGGCGGTGGCCTACGCACCGTCGGACGTCCTGCACGGGGCGGACGAGGTGCGCGACCTGGTGTCGCGGATCCCGGCCGCCGAGGCGCTGGAGTTCGCGACCAACTCGGCGATGCACTCTCCGGAGGTGGTCGACCGACTGGAGGCGTGGCTGGCGAGCCGGGGGGTGGACGGATGACCAGAGTCGGCGTAGGCAAGGGGGCGAGGTGGCTGGCGGCGGGCGGGCTGGCGCTGCTGCTGACGGCGGCGGCGGCGGCAGCCGACAGCAGGGCGACTGCCGGATCGGTGGACCTCGGCCGGCGGGCGGCCGAGGCCTGCCAGGGTGGGATCGTGGTCGACGACGGCACCCTGGAGACCGGCTACGGCTGGGTGCCCTCGGTGCGCGACGGCCGCTACGTGCAGCGTTTCGAGCGTGCGGACCTCGGCGCTGACCAGTTCCTCCGCGAGGTCTGCGTGTGCTGGACGCGGACCCGGCCGGACACGGAGGTCAGCTTCCGGGTCGAGCTCTACTTCGACGCCGGCGGCGAGCCCCGGATGACGCCGGCGGCGTCTCTCGAGGCCCTGGCGACCGCGGTGCCGGCCTTCCCCGACGGCGCCTTCACCACCGTCACGATCCCCGACGGCGGCTGGTTCGTCGCCTCGCCGGTGTACTACGTCGGCGCCCGCTGGGACGCCTCGGTCGACCAGTTCTTCTTCGTCTGCGCCGACCGCTCGGCGGGGACGCCGGTGACCGGCGGGTTCTTCACGGACGACCGGGCCACCGGCTGGGGCGACGTGCTCAACACCTCGGATCCGATCTTCGCCGGTCACCGGGCGATGATGGTCCGCCTGGTCGGCGGGCCGCCGCCGGCGAAGGTGCCGGCAGCAGGGCCTGCGGGCGCGGCGCTGCTGGTCGTGCTGACGGCGATCGCCGGGCTGGCGGTGTTGCGCCGGGCTGGCTTCTGAGGCGCTGCGGCGACCGGCGGGGCGGGCCTGCGGTAGCGGGGGTCCCCCCGGGGTCGGGCGGCGGGTCGCAGGGTGTCCGGGCCAAGGGCGGCTGCGGCCGGCGCCGGCGACACGGGTGTCGCCTGCAGGTGTCACTCTGGCCGGCGGCCGGGGCAGTGGCGTCGTCTACTGAGATTCATTCTTGGCATGTGCCTTGCTTGGAGAATGGTTGACAGCGGCCGAGAGCGGCCGCGGCGCCGAAAGGAGGACGACGATGGCCGACCGGATACGACACTCCTCGAGCTTCCGCCACCGCGCCCTCAACGGCTGGTACGACGCCCTGCGGACGCTGCTGATCCAGCGCGTCGAGCTGGCGGCCCGGCGCGAGGGCCTGCCCGCCGCGCCGCGCGAGGGTACGAGCTGCTTCCACCGCCTCGCCGCGGCGGAGGCGCCGGGCCTCGCCCAGCAGGTGGACGACCTGCGCCGCCAGATGTGACCGAACACACCGTACCTCGGACCACCGAGGACGACGACTCCCTCCTCCTCCCTCCTTCCGACCCGAGCCTCTTCCCCCGGCTCGGGTCCCTTTTTTTCCGGCACGAGGCGCCGCGACCTCACCGGCCTGCCCCGCGGTCGCCGGCCGCGGGGAGCGTCGGCCGCCGTGTCGAGGGTCGGGCATCGCCGGCGAGCTCGCCGCCGCGGTGCTCGGCCTCGCCGGTTCGGGCCCGGGTCCGGCCGGAGGGCAACCAGGGCTGCGATTCGCCGTACTCCTTGCTGGGACGGTCCGCGGGCTCGCGGGCCGGACGACAACTCGGCGGACGGAGGAAGGGACGTGAAGGACGGATCGACGCGACGGGACTTCCTGTGGTACGCGACGCTGGTCGGCGCCGGCGTCGGCACGGTCGGCCTCGGCGGGGCCCTCGGCCGCCCGCTGTGGGCGGGCGCCGGGCCGGCGGACCGGCTCTCGGTGCTGGTGCTCGGCGGCACCGGCCAGACCGGGCCCCACCTGGTCGGCGAGCTGCTCGCGCGCGGCCACACGGTGACCATGTTCAACCGGGGCAACCGCTCCGAGGATCTCTTCCCCAGCGTCGAGTGCCTGATCGGCGACCGCGACCCCGCGGCTACAGACGGCCTGGCGGCGCTGCTCGCCGAACTCGATGCCGGCCGCCGCTGGGACCTGTGCATCGACATCTGGCCGCACATTCCGAAAATCGTCGAGCGGACCGCGAAGCTGCTCCACGACCACGTCGACCACTTCATGTACGTGTCCTCGGTCTCGGTCTACGCCGACCACTCCAGGCCCGGCGCCGACGAGGACGACGCGGTGGGTGAGCTGCCCGACGCCGACGGCGCCGAGTACACGGACGAGCTCTTCGGCGCATTCAAGGCCGAGTGCGAGCGCCGGGTGCGCCGGATCTACCCGGACAACCACACCATCTTCCGGCCGGGCCTGATCGTCGGCCCGCGTGACTTCAGCTTCCGCGGCGTCTACTGGCCGGCTCGGGTGCGTCGGGGCGGCGAGGTGCTGGCGCCCGGCGGCGGCGACGACCCCATCCAGGTCGTCGACGGCCGCGACCTCACCCGCTTCCAGGCGGACTGCATGGAGCGCCGCCTCGGCGGCACCTTCAACGTCACCGGGTCGCCGACGCCGGTGCGCCGCATGCTCGAGGCCTGCCGCGAGGCCTCCGGCTCGAAGGCGACCTTCACCTGGGTCCCGGCCGACTTCCTGGCCGAGCAGGGCGTCGCGCCCTGGGGTCACATGCCCTGCTGGATCCCGCCTGAGGGCGAGTACGCCGGCTTCGGCAGCCGCAGCATCGCCAGGGCCGTCGCCGCAGGCCTGAGCTTCCGGCCGCTGGTCGAGACCATGCGGGACACCCTGGCCTGGCTCGACGAGCTGCCCGCCGACCGTCGCGAGCAGATCAGCAGCCGCGCCGGGCTGTCCGCCGAGCGCGAGGCCGAGGTGCTGGCGGCATGGCACGCGGCGCGGCGGCAGAAGGAGGCCGCGGCGAAGGCCGCCGCCGCCTCCTGATCG
>CAZKKP010000261.1:0-5942 GCA_964553295.1 uncultured Thermoanaerobaculia bacterium
CGACCGCCGAGACGAGCATCTCGGACACTTCGGTGATCGGCAGGTCGGTGGCCGGATCGCCGACCCGCTTGAGATAGTCGAGGTGCCCGTGGGCGTGGCCGGTCTCGCCCTCCGCGGTGTCCCGGAACAGCCCGGAGACCTCGGGATAGCCCTCGATGTCGGCCGCCTTGGCGAAGTACAGGTAGCGACGGTTCGCCTGCGACTCGCCGGAGAATGCCTCCATCAGGTTGTGGTGGGTCTTGCTTCCTTTCAGCTCAGCCATTTCACACCTCCAGTCGTGGTTTCAGATCGACGCCGGCCGCTCGACCGGCGCCTCGGACGAACTGCTGCAACAGCGCGGGCAGACCACCTCGTACTCGACGCGAACCGCCGCCACGTGCATCGCCTCGAGCAGAGCCGGCGGCGGCGCCGGCCGGATGCGCTCGACCGGGGCGATGTCGTAGACCGCGCCGCAGGCACGGCACAGCGCGTGGTCGTGATCGACCAGGACGCCGTCGAAGCGCAGCCCGCCCCCCTCGCCGACCAGACGGCGGCACAGACCGACCCGGGAGAAGGCGTCGAGGGTCTTGTAGACCGTCGACAGCGACAACGACGGCTGGGACGTCCGCAGTCCCTCGAGGACCTGCTCCGCCGTGGGGTGGCTGCGGTTGGCCTCCAGGGCGGCCAGGATCGCCACCCGGGCCGCAGACACCTTGAGGCCGGCGGTGCGAATCCTGTCGGCCGGGTGCTTGCCCGGGGTGGACTCGGCAATTAAACAGTAATCATTCCGATCTCGCAACACTTCCGTAGTATGGCTCGCACAGCTGGCGGCGTCAAGACCCGCCGGCCGCCCGCGCGGGCGGGGGTCAGGGAGCAGGGGGCACGCCCACTCACCCGCGCGGGGTCAGGAGGTCGCCGCCCGGACCGGATCCCGGACTTCGTTCCCGGATCGTGCGCGGAGTCCGGGATCAGGCGGCAGGCCGCGGGACGCGGGACCTGGAACCCGCCCCCGGCCGCCCGATCCCGGACCCGAGCCCGAAACCGCTCTCGAACTCAGGGTTGATCGGCACCTCCGGTTCGTCGGCCCCCCACCCCGTGCGTACAACCGCTACCCTCGGGGCCTGCGGCCACGGCCCGGCGTAAACGAGCTCTCGCAGCCGTTCCGGAAGCAGGCCCAGGGCCGGCGACGAGCAACCCGCGAGCTCCTGGACGATCCAGTCGACGCGACCCGCGATCGCCGGGTCGGACACCAGCAGCCAGTCGGACTGCTCGAGCAGGGCCTCCATCTCGCGCCACATCTTGTCAAGATTGCAGAGCATGATGATCAGGTCCTGCCAGTCGCCCCCCTGGTCGCAGACGTGCTCCGGGATGACGAACTCTTCCCCGAACCCGGGGCGGTGCATGATGCGGTGCGCCCCGACCCGGGGCCGCATCACCCGATCCCCGTTCCCCGTCCCCGGGGTGGCCGGTCGGCTACCCCTGTCGCAGCCGGTTAACCAGGTCGACATAGGCCTGCATCGCGCCCTCCTTGGTCGTGCCGCGGCGCTTCGCCCAGGCGTCGTACTTGGCCTTGCCGACGAAGTCGAACATGCCGGGCTCGTCACCCTGGACGTCGCCCTCGGTGGCCTGCTTGTAGAGGCTGTAGAGCTCGAGCAGGATGTCGTTGGAGGGCTTTTCCTTGAGCTGCTTGGAGCCGGCGACCGCGGCGGCGAAGTCGTCCTGGAGCGACATGGGCTACCTCCGTTGGGGACCACGCTAGCACGGCAGGCGTCGTGGCGACCCGATCTCGGGCGGGCGCCCGACATCGGGGTGATCGGATCTGCTAACCATGGTTGGTCCGCCGGCGTAGTGTGGGGTGTGTGACAAGGAGGAGCAGATGGACGCGAGAATGGCCGAGATGATCTCGATGATCGTGGTCCTGCCGGTGACCTTCGGCATGATGGGATGGGGGTTGAAGCTGTTCCTCGGCTTCCTGCAGCAGCGGCGGATCACGAGGTCCCACTTCGAGCTCCAGGGCAAGCTGCTCGACACGCTCGGCGCCACCCCGGAGACCCTGCAGTACCTTTCGAGCGACCAGGGAGCGCGGTTGGTCGAGGCGACCCTCAGAGAGCGCACCGACCCCCGCGGCCGGATCCTGACCTCGATCCAGATCGGCATCGTGCTGTCCTTTGTTGCGGTGGCCTTCCTGATGCTGCGAGGGCAGGTGGCGGACGCTGACCAGGGCTTCGCCGTCATCGGCGGGCTTGGCCTCGCCCTCGGCCTCGGCTTCCTCGCCGCCGGTGGGGTGGCCTTCGCCCTTTCCAAGACCTGGGGCCTGATCAACGGCGGTGACGGCTCGAGCGCCGACTGACCCGGACATGCTGTCCATGACCCTCAACCCACCCAGGGCCGCGGCGGCTGCGGCCGAGGTACGATCGTCGGTGATGGACGAGGCGGCGTTCCGTTGCCTCTACCAGCGCACGGCGCGGCCGCTGCGCGGCTACCTGCGGCGGGCGGGCGGCGACCCGACGGTGGCCGACGACCTGCTGCAGGAGACCTACCTCCGCTTCCTGCGATCGGGCTTCGTCGGCGAGGACGCCGACCACCAACGCCGCTACCTGTTCCGAATCGCCGCGAACCTGCTGGTGGACCACTTCCGCCGCGGTCGCTCCGAAGGCGACCAGCTCACGGAACTCGCCGTGCCGGCCCGCGAGCAGCGCGGCGTCGAGATCCGCTCCGACGTCGGCCGGGCGCTGGGCGGCCTTTCCGGGCGGGATCGCCAGATGCTCTGGCTCGCCTACGTCGAGGGCTCGAGCCACGACGAGATCGCGGCCGCCCTGGGCCTGAAGACGGCGAGCCTGAAGTCGATGCTGTCCCGCGCGCGCTCGCGCCTCGCCGAGCGACTGCGGGCGATCGGCTTCCAGCCCCCCAGGGAGGAGCTGTGATGAACGAGATCTGCCGCTTCGTGGAGGCCGTCGCCATCGCCGCCCGCAGCGGCGCCTGGAGCGATGAGCTGCGTCAGCACCGCAACTCCTGCCCGGCCTGCGCCGAAACCACCCTGGTCGTCGCCGCCCTGGCCGCCGAGGCCGTTCTCGAGGCTGCCGACGCCACGCCGCTGCCCGAGCCGCGGGTGATCTGGCTCAGGGCCCGGCTCGCCGAGCGCGAGCGCCACGCCCGCCGCGCCACCCTCGCCATCACCTGGGTCCAGCGGGCCGCCGTCCTGGCCGCCGCCATCGCCGTCGCCGCCGCCGCCCCGACCGCGCTGACGACGCTGCGTGCCCTGGCGAGCCGACTCCTCGGCGACCTGTCTCTGAGCCCCCCACCGATCATCCTCACCGGGCCGGCCGCAGTGCTCGTCGCGACCTTCGCGGCTTTGGCCCTGGGGGCGCTGTGGAACAGCGTGGCCGATCGTGCGTGACCCCTGTGGGCTGAGTGCTCCTCACCACACGCGCGCTGGCATTTGGCCACCGCTGCATCCCGCCTGCCGGCGTTTCACTCCCTCGAAGTACGGCAAGGGTACGCCTCGGTCGCACCGCAGAGCCCTTCCGCGCTGTGGTCCCTGACCGCCCGCCCGTTGTGTATACGGGCGGATCCGCCCAGAACCCTTGTCCCAGGCGGTTCTGCGGGTTACTGGGCTCGCTGCCGCAGGAAACTCGCGCTGGGAGGCTGTAGGGCATAGATCGCCGGCGCCTTTCGGGCGTCGTGAGCGCCCGTTCCCGGCGGATTCTCGGCCCGTACTCGGAGTACTGTTCCTCGAATCCGCCGAAAACGGCCATCTCACGACGCCCGAAATCCATCCACCATCTATGCCCTACAGCCTCCTAGGGCTCGAGCCGGTAGCCGACGCCCCGCACCGTGCGCAGGTGGCGAGGGTTGGCCGGGTCGGCTTCCAGCTTTTGGCGAAGGGCGAGGAGGAAGTTGTCGACGGTGCGGGCGGTCCCCTCGAAGCCCCAGCCCCACACCCGGTCGAGGATCGCCGCACGGCTGAAGACCCGTCCCGGCGAGCGCGCGAGCAGGTGGAGCAGGTCGAACTCCCGGGCCGACAACGCCACCTCGACGCCCCGGGCGGTGACTCGACGCGCCGTCGCGTCGAGCTCGACGTCGCCGAAAGTGAGGACGGCAGCGGCTCGCTGGTCGGTGCGTCGGCGGCGCAGCATCGCCTCGACCCGGGCGAGGAGCTCGGGCAACTGGAACGGCTTGGTCAGGTAGTCGTCGGCCCCCAGCTGGAGACCGTCCACCTTGTCCTGCAGCTGGTCGCGGGCCGAGAGGATCAGCACCGGGGTGTCGAACTCCCGCCCGCGCAGCTCGGCCAGGATGTCGAGGCCGTCGACTCCGGGTAGCATCAGGTCGAGCACCACCAGGTCAGGGCGGCGGTCGAACACGGCCGCAAGACCCTCGCGACCGTCGGCCGCGGTGAGGACAGTGAAGCCGCGCAGGCGGAAGTTCAGCGCCAGGCCCTCGCGCAGGGAGCGGTCGTCCTCGATGACGAGGATGGTTCCGCCGCCGCCCTCGGCGTTCGAGCTCACCGCGCCTGCTCCTTGGCCCGTGGCAGGGTGACGGTGAAGGTGCTGCCGCGTTCCAGCTCGCTTCTGACCTCGACCGTCCCGCCGTGTGCTGCGACGAGGTGGCGAACGATGGCGAGGCCGAGTCCGGCGCCGGCGACCCGCAGCCCGGTCGCGGGCCCGATCCGGTGGAAGGGCTCGAAGACCCGATCCAGCTCCTTGGGCGGGATGCCGATGCCGTTGTCGGCGACCACGATCTGCACTTGGTCGCCGAGATCGCGTGTCGCTACGGTGATTCGCTTCTCGCGTCCGCTGTACTTGTGAGCGTTGACCAGCAGGTTGAGCACGACTCGGGAGAGGGCGTCACGGTCGTGACGGACGGCGAGGGACGAGTCGAGCTCCACTTCCAGCGCAACCTCACCCGGGATGACCATCCGCCGGAACCGCTCGACGGCCTCCTCGACCGCGACGCCGACCGTACAGTTCTGCAGGTCGAGTGCCGCCCGGTCCCTGGCCAGCGCCCGCCAGGTCAGCACCCGCTCCACCGTCGCCTCGAGCCGTTCGGTCTCGCGGACGATGGTCGCCAGGCTCTGGCGGGCCGTCTCGGGGTCCTGCTCGAGGGCCCCGGACTGCAGGGTCTGGGCGTACATGCGGATCGCGGTCAAGGGCGTGCGCAGCTCGTGGGAGACGTTGGCCAGCAGGTCGGACTGGAGCCGGGCCAGCCGCGCCTTGCGGCCGAGCAGCACCACCGAGACGATCGCTCCGCCGGCGGCCGCCGCGGTCAGCGAGACCACCAGGACGCCGATCAGCAGCTCCTTCGTGCTCGAGCCGATGACCAGGGCGACGATGCCCACCGTGGTCGACAGGATCACCGGCAGCAGCACCCCCACGGACACCGTCACGATGGCGCTGCGCAGGCTCAGGGGACGGCGGGGACGACGGTTCCGCGCGCTCACTGCCGGAGTATGCCTCCCGGTGCCCCCCGCGACAACCCGCCCCTGTTCATTAGTTCCGTGTCCCACCACCGAGACCCGGCGCCGGTTGTGCCCGAAACCGAACCGAGAGAGTGAACCACAGAGACACAGAGGCACGGCGCGGGCCTGCCCGCAACCCAACAGCAGGTGTGTTCACCACAGAGGCACAGAGGCACAGAGGAGCGGCCGGAACGCCGCGGCTGTGTGCCAAGTGACTCATCAGTAGTCATTTGAATGGAGAACAGCCAGAGGGTTACCGCGCGATGCGAGCACTTCTGATCCCGGAGTAGCACAGAGCGGCGGCGCGTATTTCGCGTTGACGTTCCAAGTAACTCCATAAGAGTTATTTGAGTGGAGCTTCGACAGAAATCACCGCGGGAGGAATGCACCTCGGACCCGGGAGTAGCACAGAGGAGGGCGATTCGGACCGAACCTGCTGTCTCCGTTCCGTTCGTGGTGCTCCGGGCGGCTGCTCTTCACCGGGAAGACGCGAACACGCAAAGGGGAT
>CAZKKP010000262.1:0-5932 GCA_964553295.1 uncultured Thermoanaerobaculia bacterium
GTTCACCGTGACGACGTGTACGCCTCTTCCGGTGAGGGCGTTGAGGCACACCGGCAGGGTCGCCACCAGGGTCTTGCCCTCGCCGGTCCGCATCTCGGTGATGCGCCCCTCATGGAGCACGATCCCGCCGACGAGCTGGACGTCGAAGTGGCGCATCTCGAGCGCCCGACGGCCCGCCTCCCGGACGATGGCGAAGACCTCGAAGAGCTCGCGGTCGAGGATCTTCTGGACGTGATTCCGGCGCTCCTTGAAGTCTCCCGGCAGGTCGGTGGTGGCGGCGCGGACCCTGTCGCGAATCAGCGAGAATCGACGGCGCAGCTCGTCGTCCGACTGGCCGGCGACCTCCGGCTCGAGGGCGTTGACCCGCGCGACCATCGGCCGCAGCCGCTTGAGGTCGCGCTCGTGCTTGGAACCGAAGATGGCGTCGATCGCCTTGAGGATCACGGTCATGCTGCTGCCTCTACCACAAGGCCGGGGAGACCCCGGCCGCGTCGGTCGTCATCTGTCGGGCCGACCCGGCGCCGGCAAGCGGCATCGCCACATCACCGGCGGGCACCGGCGCCTGTCGGAGCGTCGGTCGGGTAGCGGGAGCCTAGAGGATCCCGCTGAGGTTTGCAACGACCTCGACGGGCTCGAGCCAGACCGTGCCTCAGTCCGTGTCCGAGTCGAGGATGTAGTACAGGGGGTTCACCGGACGCCCGTCGACGTGGACCTCGTAGTGCAGGTGGGGGCCGGTCGACCGACCGGTGTTGCCGAGCTTGCCGATCACGTGGCCGCGTTCGATCTCCTGCCCGGGCTCCACCGAGATCGCGTCGAGGTGACCGTAGACCGTGGTGAAGCCGAAGCCATGGGAGATCCGCACGGTCTTGCCGAGCCCGCCGTTGCGTCCCGTGAACACCACCACCCCGGCCGCCGGCGCCTCGACCGGCGTGCCGCGGCGGGCCGAGATGTCGAGCCCGCTGTGCGACGCGAGCCGGCCGGTGAAGGGGTCCTTGCGCGTGCCAAAGGAGTCCGTCACCAGACCCCGAACCGGTGCGATGGTCGGGGTCGAAGCGAGCTGCTCGTCCTGCGTGGCGATCCGTCGCTCGACGTTGTCGAGCTGCTGCAGGATCCAGTCGCCCTGGAGGCGGAGAACCTCGGGCGAGTCGGCCCGGCGATCGTACGGACCTCCCGAACCGATCGCGGTCCGGCCGACCGGCGGCAGCACCGCGCCGAGGGGCTCGGTCTCCATGCCGGTGACGAGGGCGAGCCTCGAGGTCCGCTCCTCGAACTCGTCGAGCCGCGCCTGGACCTCGGCGAGGGTGTGTTCGAGCTGCAGGTTGACCTGTGCCAGCTCCTGGTTCTCACGCTCGAGCTGGCCGGCTTCGACCCGGCGCTGGACGGCGCTCCCGGTGTAGGCGACGGCGATGACGGAGAGAGTCAGCGCGATCCCGAATCCACACACAGCCACGGCGAGAACTCTCGTCGTAAAGGAGAACTTGATGAACTTCGCCTTGCTGTGGGGAACGATGATGACCGTGTTGAGCCTTCGCGGCATGCTCCCCATCCTCCCGCGACAGAAAAGAACCGCGTACGCGGCAAGCGTCATGTGATTCTGCCACCGTATTGCGGCTGCTGTCAAACCCTCCGCGAGTGCTGCAGCCCGGGTCGGGCCATCAGTGATTGTCGTCACCGGTCGTGCCGAGCCCCTTGCCGGCCTGACGCATCTGCCGGGCCATCTCGTCCAGCCGCGCCTGGCAACGCGCGTACACGCTGCCCTCGGTCCAGCCGGATTCTTCTGACCACTCCCCGGCCGGTTCGCCGGAGAGCAGCTCGATTCCCGCCTCCACCGACTCCACCGACCACACGTGGAAGCGACCGCTCTCGACCGCCCCGACGACCTCGTGAGCGAGCTGGAGGTCGGCGACGTTGGCGTCCGGGATCATGACCCCCTGACTCCCGGTCAGACCGCGGGAGCGGCACAGCCGAAAGAAACCCTCCACCTTCTCGTTGACGCCGCCGATGGCCTGTACCCTGCCGTACTGGTCGACCGAGCCGGTCACCGCGACGTCCTGACGGAGCGGCGCCCCGGCCAGAGCCGACAGGATCGCGTAGATCTCGGTCGAGGACGCCGAGTCGCCGTCGACACCGCCGTAGGACTGCTCGAAGGTCACCGAGCAGCTCATGGTGAGCGGCACCTTACGGGCGAAGGTCCCGCGCAGGAAGCCGGTGAGAATCTGCACCCCCTTGTCGTGGGTCGGCCCTGACAGGCCGGCCTGACGCTCGACGTTGATGACCCCGTCACGGCCGAGCCCGACCCGGGCGGAGATCCGCGACGGCTTGCCGAAGCGGTGGTGGCCGAGGTCGTACACGGCGAGGCCGTTGAGCTGCCCGACCGCGGTCCCCTCCACGTCGATGCGAACCACCCCTTCGCTCAGGTACTCGTGGGTCCGGTCCTCGCTCAGGGCGTGGCGGCGCGACGCGGCGGCCCGAGCGGTCGTCACGTGCTGCCGCGTGACCCGGTCGGCGCCCTCGCGGCGGGCGCGGCCGGCGGCCTCCCGCAGCAGGTCGGCGATGTCGGAGAAGCGGCTCGACAGCCGCCGGCGCCAGCGACCCATCCGCACCGTCTCCTCGAGCATCGCCGCCATGCCGCCGCGGTCCATCGGCGGCAAAGCCTCCTCGTCGCTGACCTTGCGCAGCACCGAGAGCACATCGCGGCCGTTGGCCTCGGTCGCCGGCATCACCGAGTCGAAGTCCGCAAGTACCTTGAAGATCTTGGCGAAATCGGAGTCGAAGCGGTACAGCAGGTCGTAGATGCCGCGATCGCCGATGACGAACACCTTGACGTCGAGAGCGACCGCCTCCGGCTTCAGGGCCGACGCCCCGAGCACCAGTGATTCGAGGGACTGGATCTGGACGCGACGGTGCTTGAGCGCGCGCTTCAACCCCGGCCACACCCTGGGCTCGAGCAACAGGTCGTCGGCGTTGAGCACCAGGAAGCCGCCGTTGGCCCGCAGCATCGAGCCCGCCCGGATGCGCAGGAACGAGGTCGTCGTCTCACCGGTCGGGCTGAACGACCGCTCGATGGTGCCGAACAGATTGGTGTAGGTCGGCTCGGTCTCGATCACCACCGGCCGGCCTCGGGTCGAGCCGTTGTCGACCGCCAGGTTGACCCGCCAGCGCAGGAAACGATCCTCCTCACCATCGCTCTCGCCGTCGGCGACGAACAGGTCGACATGCTCCTCGAGGTCGTGGCCGAGCGCCCCGAGGTACGGCTCGACGCGCTCGTCACCGACCCGGGAGCGGACCCGTTCGACCGCCCGCGCGACCGCCGGGGAGAGCAGCTCGCGGCGGACCCGCTCCATCCGCTCATGGGCGGTCGCGCGCAGCTCGGCGACCGCGCCGAAGACCTCGTGCAGCCGCTCGCTGAAGCGCTCGTGCTCGCGTCGTAGCCGGGTCGCCTCGACGTCCTCGAGGCGGCCCGCCTCGACCAGCCGCGCCAGCTCGGGCAGCGCCACCGGCCCATCGCCGACGATCGGCAGGACCTCCGGCCGGGTGATCGGTCCGGCCTGGATTTGCACCAGCGCGAAGCCGGCGCCCCGCACCTCCGCCTCGAAGCCCTCGATGAGCTCGCGCTCCCTGGACTGGAGGTCGGCGACAGCACCCTCAACCCGCTGGCGAAACTCCTTGTCGGCGAGCAGCGCCGGAACGCCCTCGGCGAGCTCGGCGACCAGCACATCCATCGCCTGCTGCAGCCGTCGCCCGGCGCCCGCGACCAGGTGGACCACCGACGGCGACTCCGGGTTGCGGAAGTTGAAGACGAAACAGACGTCGTCCGGCGCCGCCTCGTCCTCGGCGAGGCGGTCGAGGAACTGCTTGATGGTCGTCAAACGCCCGGTGCCGGACAGGCCGGTGACGAAGACGTTGAAGCCGAGCCCGCCCATCTCGAGGCCGAAGGCGATCGCCTCGACCGCACGATCCTGGCCGACGATGGTCTCGGCGGGAGGGACCTCGCTCGACGACGACCACGGAATCCACGCCTCCGGGCAACGCCAGGCGAGCTCGTCGGCGGACAGCTCTCGTGTCATCCCGATGCCTCCTTGTCGTCATGCCGGGCGCCGACGTAGGCGAGCAGCACCGGCAGCACGGTGATGCTCAGCACCGCGGTCGACACCGCGCCGAGGATCGCCGTCGCGCCCATCGAGCGCAGCCCGGGGTAGTGCGACATCACCAGCGAGCCGAAGCCGACCATCGTCGTCAGAGCGGCCACGGCGATCGCCTTGGCGGTCTCGGCCACGGCCTCCGCCCGGCCGCCCGACTCGTACCATCGGTGCAGCAGGTGAAGCCCGTAGTCGACCCCGATCCCGATCACCATGGTCAGCACGAAGATGTTCATGAAGTTCACCCGGATGCCGAGCCATGCCATGGCGCCGAGCATCCAGACGACGCCGATCAGCAGCGGCACGAGGGCCAGCAGGGCCCGAATCGGCCCCCCGAGGTCCGCCCAGATCAGGACGTACACGAGGGCGAGCCCGATCAGTGCGGCCCACGCGGCGTCGCCCCAGACGATCCGGCGCAGCTCGGCGGACACCACGACCGCGCTCGACAGGACCGCCCAGGGCCGTTGCGCGACGACCTCGACCAGCGGCGGCGGCGCGTAGCGGCGCCAGCGGCCTGCCGGCGGGTAGCAGTAGATGGCCACCGACACACCCTCGGAGTGGGCCGCGACATACCGGTCCACTGCGCGCTCCAGGGCCGTGCCCTCGAGATCGCCGATCACCAGGGGATCGCGGACCTCCAGGGATCGCTGCAGCGCGTCCAGACCCGGCTGGAAGGCCGCCGGGTTGAGGCCGGCGGCGCGCAGGGCCTCAGCCAACCGTCCCGCCGCGCCCGCGGTCCTCGCCGCCGCCGCCTCGAGACGCTCGATCACCTCGCGCTGCGCCTCGGCCGGCGGCACCAGCCGGACAATGGTGTCGATGCCGCCGAGGCTTTCGCCGTCAACGAGCCGGTCGAGCTCCGGCATCAGCTCACGGGCACGGTCCATCGCCTCTCCCTCGGTGGCGCCGTCGACCCGGACCGTGAAGGGCGAGAAGCGTATTCCGAAGGCGTCCATCACCTCGTCGCGCAGCAGCACGCCCCGGTTGCCGGCCGAGCGCATGTTGCGAATGTCGTCGTCGAACTCGAGACGGCCGGCGCCGGCGACGAGCACGGCGGTGACCAGGGCGGCGAGCAGCAGCGTGGTTCCGGGTCGGGAGAGGGCCCACCGGCACACCACGTCAGTGCCGAAGGAATGGAGGTACAGGCGCTTGGTCGCAGACCTCGCGGCGGAGTCCTGGAGCAGGGTGAGCAGCGCCGGCAGCCCGAGGAAGACGGCGGCGACCAACAGCAGGATGCCGGTCCCGGTGAGCAGTCCGAGCTCGGACAGCCCGCGGAAGTCGGTGACCAGGAAGGCGTAGAAGGTGGCGGCGGTGGTCACCGCGCCGAGCAGCACGCTCACCCCGGTGTGGCGGCCGAGGGCCTCGATCGCCTCCTCGTGCTCCGCGCCACCCTGGCGCTCCTCGACGTAGCGCCCATACAGCACGATTACGAAGTCGACGCCGAGGCCGATGAGCAGGCCGCCGAAGGCCGCGGTCAACGAGTTCAACCGGCCCAGGGCGACCGCTGCGAAGACGAAGGTCAGCGCCAGCCCGGTGAGTAGCGGTACCAGCGCGTAGACCATCGCCGCGCGCCGCCGGAAGGCGAGCAGGAAGAGCAGCGACACGCCGACCAGCGACGAGATCACGCCGATCACCGCGTCCCGGGTGATCAGCCGACTGTCCTCCAGGGCGATCACGTAGCCGCCGGTGAACTCGACCACCGGAGGCTCGCCCTGCCAACCCGAATCGTGCCAGTCCGACCGGCTCGCCGCCACCACCCGGTCGAGCTCCGCCACGAGCTCACGGTTGAAGCGCAG
>CAZKKP010000263.1:0-5924 GCA_964553295.1 uncultured Thermoanaerobaculia bacterium
CGAGAGTGGCGGCCGCCCGCCCGGCCAGGATCACCGCTGCCTCGATGGTCTCGCGGCCGGCCACCAGCCGGGTCATGGCGAGCTTCTGCGCCGGCCCCCAGAGGAAGACCAGGGCGCCGGCGGCAGCCGCACCGGCTGCCCGGGGAAGCAGGTCAGCGGCGATCTCCACCAGCACCGCCTCGGCGGCGATGCCGATGAGCGGACCAGGGCGCAGGCCGCCGATCCCGAAAACCTTGACCACCAGGGCCACGGCGCCGGCAACCAGGCAGACCCCGGGGTACGGGCTGAGACGGCGCAGGGTGAGCAGACAGACCAGCCCGAGTGAGGCCATGATCAGCCCGGACAGCGGCAGCCGGCTGAGGTGGAGCACAGAGCCCAGACTGAGCTCGAGCGCCCCCCACAGACTGCCGATCAGGGCGGCGCGGGTCCACGCCCGGGCGTCGGTCACGGGGCCACCTCCTCGAGACGGCCACCCTGCAAGTGGAGCCGGCGGTGGGCGACAGCGCGCATCTCCTCGCGGTGGCTGATGAGCAGGTAGGCGCGCCCCTTGGCGGCCCTGCGGTGGACCAGCTCGACGAAGTCGGCGAGGTCCTCCGGGTCGAGGCCCTGGGCGGGCTCGTCGACGATCAGGACCGCGGGCCGCGTGAGGTCGTTGGCGGCGTGGACCAGCCGCTGGCGCTCGCCCCGGGAGAGCGTCCACGGGGCGCGCGCGGCGAGGGTCTCGAGGCGGTGGCGGCGGAGCACCCGGGCGATCGCCTCGCGGTCTCCGCCAAGCCGCTCGAGCTCGTCGAGTACCGACAACCCCGCAAGCTGGAGCGTGGCGTCGGGCAGCATCAGGCCGAGGCGGCTCTCTTGACGGACCCTCCGCTGATGGCCGCCGGCGAGGGCTCGGGCCAGGGTTGACTTGCCGGCGCCGTTGGGACCGGACAGCACCACCACCTCGCCCTCTCGCAGCTCGAGATCGAGAGGGCCGGCGATCCGCCTCCCGCCGCGCTCGAGGACCAGGCCGTGGGCGGTCAGGACCACCGTCTCGCCGGGCACGTGACGGGGTGGGGGAAGCTGCGGCGCCCGTGGTGGTCCGGCGGGTGCGACACGGGCGCTCCGGAGGCGCAACCACCGGCTGACCGCCTGCTCGAGGCGCCAGCCGGCGTGGTCGGCGATCAGCGCCGAGGCACCCAGCCGTGAGGCCGATTCCAGAACGCCGACGAGAGCGGCGGCGCCGGCCGGGTCGAGATGGGCGGTCGGCTCGTCCAGGAGCAGCGGCCGCGGCGCCGCGGTCAGGGCGACGGCGAGAGCGACCCGCTGGCGTTCTCCGCTCGACAGGGTGGTGGTGCGGCGGTCGAGCAGTGGGCCGAGACCGAGTCGCTCGACGAGCTCGTCCGGCGCCGGTGCGCCGTGGAGACGAGCCGCCGCAGCGAGCTCGTGGCGAGGGGTCGCGAGGAACAGCTGGGCGTCCGGCCGGTCGAGACAGGATCCGAGCAGCGGCGCCCGCTGGCCAGGGTCGAGGTCGTCGAGGGAGGCGCCGTCGAGGTGGAGCTGGCCGCCGACAGCCGCCGGCTCGAGCCATGGCACGAGCCCATTGACGACCTTCAGCAGGGTCGACTTGCCGGATCCCGAGCGGCCGCGTAGGCAGGCGATCTCGCCTGCCCCGAGGTCGAGGTCGACGCCGGCGAGCACCGCCCGGCCCGAGCCGGGATAGCGTACCTCGAGGCCGCGCAGGGCGAACTCTGCGGCCCGCGGCGGCGGGCTGGTCGGGAGCGAGGTGTCAGCGGCTGCCATCCGGGTCGTCCGAGCGTCACGCGCACCGAGCATACCGGTGCCGCCCGGATCCTGGGAGGATTGAAGATCCGAGGACTCTGTCGATACGATCCGCGGATTCGGAAGCCTGCCATGTACCGCGCGCTTCCGGCCACCCACTCTCTCGGCAGGTGGGGCCGTAGGTCTGTCAGCCGGGACAGGCTTCCCTTCGACAGTGCCGCGAACACGCCCACCTGGCTACCCAACACCTTTCGGGCCCGGCCTTCGAGATGGCCGCCTGTCGCCTATGGAAAACGCAGCACCGGGGTGGCGCCGGGCGCGAGGGTGGCCGGTTTCGCGACGGTCGGCGAGGTCCCGTCGCACGGCACGAGAACGACGACGTAGCTGCCGGGCTCGAGGCGCCCGAATAGGGCGCGGGGCCCTGCAAAGGAGAACGGGCCGGGGGGCAGGTGGCCGCTCAGGGCGACGGGACGGCCCCATGCATCGGTCACCTGGAGCGCGCAGGGTGTGAGGGCTTCCAGGTCCACCTCCACCGTGAGGTTCCGTGGCCGCGGGTCCACGGTGAGGACCTGTGGATGGGGGTCGGTCCGTAGACCGTAGCGAGTCGCCAGGGCATGGCCGGACGCGTCGATCACCAGCGTCCACGGTGGGACGCCCGCAGCCGGCAGGTCGAAGACGCCCTCCGGGCTCGCGGTCCTCACACCCAGGTGCACCAGGGTCCCGTCCGAGCCCACAACCAGGAATCGGGCCCGCTGGATGGAGCCGCCCACCAGGGCGTCAACCAGGGCGACCCTGAGCGCCTCCTCCTCGGGGAGCTCGATCATCAACTCCTCGACCTGACCCGGGCGCAGGTCCACCAGCTCTCGCGCACACGCTGCGTCCCTGCAGGCGGTGACGGCGACGAGCCCAGGCGCGAGGGAGTCCAGATGGAAGCTGCCACTTGCGTCCGCGACGGTGCTGGAGACAGCGATCCCGTGAATGTGGTCGACGACGTGAATTGAAGCGCCGTTGGCGGGTTCGCCGGAGTGGGCGATCACCAAGCCCCGGATCGAGGTCTCGCCGAGCCTGAAGTCGTGGTGCTCGTCGCGGAGGAGGTCCAGCACCTCGGCATGGGTGCTCGTGGAGTCCGGGTCGTGCACGCGGAGGTGGTAGCGCCCGGGAAGAGGGAGCCGAAGCTCGTAATGCCCGTCGAAGGCGACGGTGGCGCGGTCTGGGGCTCCAGCCTCGGCGCCAAGGAATGTCGCATTCACGGAACAGGCCCAGCACGGCTCTCCGCCGACGGAGATTCGACCGGAGAGGAGCACTGGCGGGGGTAGCTCGATCTCAGCGCGGTCGACACCGCTGCCGTCGTCCACGATGACGAGGCTCCGCTGCGCGAGCTTGGACCAGGTTCCGTCCTCGAGCACCACGAGGTCCACAAGGCCGACAGGTGCGTCGTTGACGGCAAACCTCCCGTCACCGCTCACGGGAGCTCGCGGGGGCGTGGTACCCGGGCCGGTGACCAGCACCTGCAGGCGTGTGTCGGGGTATCGGTCCATCCCCAGGACGCGACCCTCTAGCCGGATACCGTCCTGGAGCACGAACCGGGCGACGACGAGCTCCTCGCCGGGGGGCACGACGACGCGACTCCGCGCCTGGCCGTGGCCCTCGGCCGAGGCAAGGCCCTCGAAGGTCCCCGCGGGCACGCCGCGGATGGTGCAGGCGCCGTCTCGGTCGGTGCTGCAGGCCATCGCCTCGGCCACGAGCCGTCCGGAAGCCCGGATCTCCACCTCGGCGCCGGTGACAGGCGCCTGGCGACTCGAGATCACGCGCGCCCGCACCACGGCGCCGGGATCGAGCTCCACTCGAAGCGAGTTCTCGCCGAATTCCAGGGTGAATGTGTCGGTCCACGGCAGGAACCCGGGCTTCTCCACCAGGACGCGGTGCTCGCCGGCCGCGAGCTTGCGCAGGGTGAGCGTGCCGTGGTCGTCGGACAGCGCATGGGCGTGGTCGGCGAGGACGCGCGACGGGCGCCCGTCCGTCTCCTGCTCCACCACGACCAGCGCTCCGCCGACGGGCTCGTCCGGGGGACGGGTAACGGTGACGTGGAGTTGGGCCTCTGGATGGAGCTCGACGGCGAGCTCCTCCTCGGATGCCTCCATGGTCATCTCGTAGGTGGCGTAACCCTCCGCTTCGACCTCGAGGCGCCAGGGGGGGCCCTGGTTGGGTGTGACGCAGGCGCGGCCGTCGGGGGTGTTGATGACATGGGTCGTGGCGGGACCGCGCGCAACTGACGACGCGTCGGCCAGCTGTCTGAAAACGGTGAGGGCGTAACCCGGCACAGGCTGCCCGGTCCGGTGGTCCGTTGCCACGACGCAGACCTCGGCAGCAGGGGTCAGCACGAGAGGGCCCTCCAACAGTCGGACCAGCGGACCGGTGTGACGAGACGGGAGGAAGCCGGCAGCGTCGGCGGTGAGCTGTACCGCCTCCTGGCTGTCCCCGACCGGCAGGTGGAACCGTCCCATGGCATCCGACGTCACACGGCTCTCGACGCCGGTCTCGCGGCGCACCTCGATGGTGGCGTCCGCCACGGGCTGGCCGTCGGGATCGACTACTCGGCCCGCCAAGAGCGGATCCTCGATTCGGAAAAGGGCCACACCCTGCCTGTCGGCCAGGACCACGAGATCCTCCACCACTGCGCCGCCGGCGAACTCGTGGGAGTCTCCGCCGGGCTGGAAGCGCAGCGGCCCGACCCACGCGCCGTCCGTGCCGAAAACGTCGAGGGCCGTGCCGGCGGCGTAACGAACCGCGTAGCCGGTCTCGCCGAAGGAGAGCACGAACGAGGCGAACTCGACGACGGCTTGACCCGGACAGCAGCCTTCGGGGTCGGACTCGAGGTCCGCCTCCGCAACTCGGCGCGCGTGCTCGAGTGCGCCCACGATCGGGGCGTCCGAGACTCGCTCCCACACCAGACCGCCGGTGTCGTCGTAGCGCCGCATGAGTGCCCGGTGCCGGTGCACGGCTATCAGCCCGCCGTCGCCGGTCGGGACGAGCCGCCAGGCGTTGGTCGGTCGCCCGAGCACGGGTGCGAGCGGCGAGATGCGAGAGCCGAAACGCCGGGTCACGACGCCGTCGGTGTCGAGCAACGCGAAGGCTCGGGTCGGGTGGTCGGGGGTGGCGGCGACCAGGGTCGTGGCGTCTAGAATGGCCACATCAGCCAGATGCTCGCCCACCTGCCGTGACGTGGACCACTTGCCGTCTTGCAGCCGCCACAGCCGGGCCGTGGATCCGTCCAAGAGCCAGACGGTACGCGCATCCGCCGCCCGCAGCACCAGTGGGCCTGGCAAGCCGAGGCTGGGGTCGAGCGCTAGATCCCTTGGGAGGTCGAGGATTCGCACCGACGCTGCCTCCACGGCGCGCTTCACCGTGCGAGCGCTCAGCCCGGGCTTCTCGTCCTGGGACGCGAAGACCCTCGTGACCACCTTCAGCTCGTGTACCTGGAGGCGCGTCGGATCCAGCACCCAGAGCGCGCTGCCGGCCCCGCTCACCAGGTCACGGGGTTCGGCACCGGATCGGGGGAGGGCGGTCAGCCATTCGAGGACCTCCGCCACGCGTTCCAAGCCGCCGGGCGAAAGCTCGGGCCGGGCCGAGGCGGTGCACAGGCCCGGCACGTTCCAGAGGGCGATGGCCGTGGCGACCGCCCCGACCAACTGCCTTCGGCGACGAGGCACGTTCACCAATCCTGGTGGAACGGGCCAGACGCCCCCGGGCCGCCGCTCGTGCAGGACTTCGTGACGATCTTGGTCTCGGAGCAGCCAACGCCGCAGGAAACGGTGGTTCGAGCCTCGCACCCGTCCGAGTCCGCAGAGCAGGTGTCGCCGGTACAGGAGACGTGGGTTCCGTCCTCGCAGTCTGCGCGGCAGGTGGCGGCGTCAGAGGAGCACACGAGCACCCCCGTGAAGAGGGCGAGGACGGCCAATCCACTACCGAGGAGGATCCTGCTGCGGTGACTCATGAGATTTCCCCTTTCGTAATAGTATTCTCCACCCCCCCCTTCTTTCTTGTCAAGACTATTTCGTCCGCCCAGGGCTAGGAAGTTCCTTTTCAACGAACCCGATGGTATCTCGCCTGAGAGGGCGTTTCAAGGCGCCGCAGGGTCAGGAAGGGATTGAGGAAGAGCACCCATG
>CAZKKP010000264.1:0-5916 GCA_964553295.1 uncultured Thermoanaerobaculia bacterium
GGCGACGGCGGCGACGGCGACGGGAGCCGGCTCCGGCGGTCGTGGCTCGGTGTCGGCCTCGCGGGCGCGGTGGGCGCCGCGTTTGGGCGGTCGGTGCTCGACTCGCGGGGCGCCGCGGCGGGGGCGCGGCTCGGGCGGGGTCACCCGGGCGAACAGGGAGTCGTCCGCGAAGCACACCGGGATGTCGTAGCCGACGTAGCGCTGGATCGCGTCGAGGGAGTAGACGTAGTCCTCACAGGCCAGCGCGAGGGCCTTGCCCTCGGCGCCGACCCGGGCCGTCCGGCCGATCCGGTGGACGTAGTCCTCGGCGTCCTGGGGTAAGTCATAGTTGACGACGTGGCTGACACCCTCGATGTGCAGGCCGCGACTGGCGACGTCGGTGGCGACCAGGATCGGCAGACGGCCGTCGCGGAAGTCGTCGAGCACTTTCAGGCGTTGCGTCTGGATGACGTTGCCGGTGAGCCCGCGGGCCGCGTAGCCGTGCCGCCGCAGGTCGTCGACCAGCTTCTTGGCGGCCCATCGGGTATTGACGAAGACCATCGTCCGCACCGCCCCTTCGCGCTCCAGCAGCCCGAGCAGCAGGGAGAGCTTTTCGTGCGAGGCGACGTGGTAGAGCTCCTGGTGGATCGTCTCCGGGGTGAGCTGCTCGGGGTTGATCACCACCTCGGTGGGCTCGTTCATCTCGCGCCAGCCGAGGATCATCACCCGCTGGGACAGGGTGGCGGTGAACATCAGGGACTGTCGCTCGACAGGCCTCGGCAGCCGGCGCAGCAGCCAGCGGAGGTCGTCGGCGAAGCCCATGTCGAACAGCCGGTCGCACTCGTCGATGACGACGATCTCGGTCGAGCGCAGCGAGTAGACACCCTGCTTGTGGTAGTCGATGAGGCGGCCGGGGGTGCCGATCAGGAGGTCGACGCCACCGGCGAGGATTCCGCGCTGCTTCTTGTAGTCCAGCCCGCCGAAGACGACGTGCACCTTCTGCCCGGCGTGCAGGCCGACGCCGTCGGCGTCGTGGGCGATCTGTACCGCGAGCTCGCGGGTCGGAGCGACAATCAGCGCCCGTGGAACGTCGGGAGCGGTGGCGCGGGGCACGGTGAGCAGCCGCGAGAACACCGTCAGCAGGTAGGCGGCGGTCTTGCCTGATCCGGTCTGCGCCTGGGCGACGACGTCGCGACCGGTCAGCGCCAGCGGGAGGACCTCGGCCTGGACCTTGGTGAGCCGGTCGAAGCCGAGGTCGTGGACCGCCCGCTGCAGCGGCTCGGGGAGCTCGAGGTCTGAGAAAGTGCGATCCGAGAACAGGGAGGAGCCGTCTGAGGTCTGTGCCATGGGAGCGAGAGTGTAGCATCATGGGCGGCACGGCGGCCGGGAGTTTCGCCAGGAGCGGGAACACGGCGGACCGGCGAGCGCTTGCACTGGGAAGCGGTCGGTCGTGGTTGGGTTCGCCCGGACCGTCGGCGAAGGGACACGAGCGTGGTGACACTTTTTCCACTTCGAAACCTGGTCCTCGCGCTGGCGACGCTGCTCGCCGTGCCGGTCGCGGCCACGGCCGAGGACGCCACCCCGGGCGCCCTGCCGCCGGGTCTCGCCACCTTCCTCGAGGCCCGCAGCCTCGAGTCGGCGGGACGGCTGCGCGAGGCCGCGGAGGCCTACACCGACTCGCTCCGCCAGGACCCGACCCAGGACGAGGTGCGGATCCGTTCGGCCTCACTGCTCCTCGAGCTCGGCCGGGCCGAGGCGGCCCTGGCGGTGATCGACGAGGCGACGCGCCTCGACTGGTATGGCCTGCGGGTGCGCGCCCTGGCGCTCGCTCAGATTGCGGCCCGCCGCCCCGAGCGGGCCGAGGACGCCGTCAACGCACTCAGGGCGGTCCTCGAGGTGCGCGACGACGACCCCAACCTCAGCCTGTCCCTGGCCCAGATGCTGCACCGTCAAGGCCGCATCCGGGAGGCCGAGGAGGAGGTGGCCGCCCTGCGCCAGGGGCAGGCCGGCAGCGTCCAGCTGCTCCTGTACCACGCCGCGCTGCTGTCCGAGCTCGGCCGTCCGGACGAGGCGGCGGAGCTCCTCGGCGACTGTGCGGCGGCGCCGCTGGCCGTGCCGGTTTGCCGCGAGAGCCTCGTCGAGGCGCTGATCGCAGCCGGCCGCGAGCGGGCCGCCGGCGAGGCCATGCTCGAGTGGTTGGGCAGTGACGAGCTGGATGGGCTGCTCAAGGCAGCGACCCTGCTGCTGCGCGGTGGCGCCGCGACCGAGGCCCTCGCCGTGATCCGGCGGGTTCAGGCGTTCGAGCCCGATTCGCCCCGGGCCCAGGCGCTGGAGGCGCGGGCACTGACCTCGGCCGGCCGCCACCAGGAGGCCGTCGAGCTCTATCGCCGCTTGCTCAAGAAGGACCGGGAGAACCTCGACCTGCTGTTGCCGCTGGCCTGGTCAGCAGCGGCGACGGGCGACACCGCCACCGCCCGGGAGGCGATCGGCCGCGCCTGGGAGATGGTCAACGACGACGCCGGGTCACCGGCAGCGACCCAGGTGTGCCTGATGGCCGCCCGCCTCGAGCTGCGCATGGGCTACTCCCTGGTCGCCCGGGAGTGGCTCGGCCGGATCGGCGACCCTGCACTGGCCGGCGACGAGCTGCCCGGCCTCATCGCCGAGACCTACCGCCGCGAGGAGGCATGGGCGGAAGGGATCGCTGCGCTGCTCCGCCTGCAACCCAAGCTGGCCGGCCGGGCGCGGCTGATTGCCCGCGCCCTTGAGGCCGAGTTCCGGCTGCGGTTGGGGGACGACCGTGCCTGGCAGAGGCTGCGGCCGATGCTCGACGGCGATGATGAGGTCGAGGCGGCGATCGCCCTCGACGTGCTCCAGGCTCTGCAACGTTGGCAGGACGTCGCCCGCGAGACCGGGGCGGCCCTCGCCCGCTGGCCGGAGAACCGGTCGATCCGCTTCGCCCGCGCCGCGGCCCTCGAGCGCCTCGACCGGATGGACGAGGCGGCGCCGGTTTTCCTCGGGCTGCTCGAGGAGAATCCGGACGACCTGCAGGCCGCCAACTACCTGGCCTATGCCTGGGCCGACCGCGGCCTCGAGCTCGAGGAGGCGCACCGGCTGCTGGTCAGGGTCGTCGAGCGCGAGCCCGACAACCCGGCCTACCTCGACTCGCTGGGCTGGGTGCTGTACCGCCTCGGCCGGCTCGAGGAGGCGGAGCGGTGGTTGCGGCGGGCGGTCGAGGCCGGCGGCACCGACGGCACCATCCTCGCCCACCTCGGCGAGGTGCTGCTGGGACTCGGCCAGGTCGAGGAGGGTCAGCGACTGCTCCGGCAAGCCCTCGAACGCCGTCCGGAGAATCCGGATCGGGTCCGCCAGCTGCTCGAGGAGCTCGATGAGCCCAATGACGAGCAGACGTAGAGCCCGGCTGGTGCTGGCGCTCGCTCTGGTGGCAGCCGTCGGCTGCCGCTCCACCGGCCGCCCAGCCGCGCCGCCGCTCGAGCCGGCCGAGCTGGCGGCTGCTGCGGCCGCCCTCGGCGGCGGCACGGGCACGGACGTCAGCGCCCTGTACCGGCTCCGGGTACCTCGGGCGAGCGGCCTCAGGGCCACCCTGCGGACCCTTGGCCCGGCGGGCCGTTTGACCGTCTCCGAGCCCTTCGGCGCCGCGGTGTCCCTCATCGCCTGGGAGGAGAGCGGCCGCGGCGACATCCTCGACCTCAAGGAGGGCTGTCGGGTGCCCGACGTCGACCTCGCGGCCGTGCTCGGGGTCGGGCGGCTGCCGCTGGACCCCATGCTCCGACTGCTTGTCGGCCGCCTCCCCGCAGCGGACGACGACCGCGTGACGGTCGGCCCCGGCCACCTCCGCGTCGAGGGTCTCGCCTGGCAGGCGATGGTGCACGTCGCCCGAGACCCGTGGCGCGTGACGCGGGTCGAGAGCTTCGGTGACGGCCGCCTGGGCGTCTGGCGGATCGAGCTCGGCGAGCACCACGGCGCTGTGCCGGGCGTCATCCGGATCGATCGGGAGGACGGCAGCTGGGCCCGGCTCGAGCTGTTGCGGCTCGCCCTCGGCCCCGGTCGCGAGCTGCCTGCGCCTCCCGACCTGCCGGACTGCCGACTCGAGGGAGAGCCCTCATGAGACCGCCTCACGTGCGACTCCGTCCGGCGGCCAAGGTCAACCTGCATCTCGAGGTCCTGGGCCGTCGACCGGACGGCTACCACGAGCTGCGCACCCTGCTCGCGAGCGTCGACCTGCGGGACGAGCTGGTGGTCGCCCCGGCGCCGGAGGGCTGCCTGACGCTCGAGGTAAGCCCGGCCGGGTCGGCCCCTGCCGGGGACGACAACCTCGTCCTCGTGGCGGCGCGGCGGCTGTGGGCGCGGGTGGGTCGTCGACCCGGGGCGCGGCTCACGCTGACCAAGCGGATCCCTTCCGGGGCCGGGCTCGGCGGCGGCTCGGCGGATGCGGCGGCGGCGCTCGTCGCCCTCGACCGGCTGTGGGGTCTCGGCCTGGAGCGCCATAGCCTCGCCGGCCTCGGCGCCGAACTCGGCGCTGACGTGCCGTTCTTCCTGCACGGCGGCCTCGCCCTCGGGGTCGGTCGGGGGGACGAGGTCCATCCCTTGCCCGACGTGCCTCCGTTTCCTGTCGTCCTGGTGGTGCCGCCGGTCCCGGTGTCGACCGCCGAGGTCTACCGCCGTCTCCAGCCGCCGTCGACCTGGGCCCGACCCGATCCCCGGGTGTCGGCCTTCGCGGCGGGCTGGCTGCCCGAGCTGCCGTGGCCGTTCCTGCGCAACGACCTCGAGCCGGTGGTCACCGCCGCCTGGCCCGAGGTGGCGGTCGCCCTGGCGGCGGTCGCCGGGATCGGCGGCCGACGGTCGGCAGTGACCGGATCGGGGGGGGCGGTCTATGCTGTGCTGGACCAGATGAGCGACGCCGAGCAGGCCGCGGCGAGGCTCGCCCGGAGCGGATGGCGGGTCGAGGTCGTCCGGACCCTGGTGCGCCGCGCGGCGACGCTCACCTTCGACAGCCGATCGGCAAAGGAGACCAGATGAACATCACCGAGGTGCGGATCAGCCCTGCCAAGGGAGGCAAGGTGCGGGCCTTCGCCAGCATCGTGATCGACGACTGCTTCATCGTCAACGACCTGCGCGTGCTCGAGGGCCGTGAGGGACAGCTGTTCGTGACGATGCCCGCCCGCAAGGCGAGGAACGGCCAGATGCGCGACATCGCGCACCCGATCAACTCGCCGACCCGGCAGACGATCGAGGACAGGGTCCTGGAGGAGTACCGGCAGGCCGTCGCCAACCTGGTGGTGCCGGAGTCGGCCGTGGCCCGCGCTGGCGGTGAGCGGCAGTCCCCACTCGACCGGCTGGCGACGCGGCTGTTCAACGACGACTACTGGACGAGCGGCGAGGAGGCCGGCGACGCGGACGCCGGCGAGGACGAGGAATGACCCGAGGACCACTGACCCTCGGCGGCGGGTGGAGTATACTCGCCGACGCTCGTTGGGGCGTCGGCAAGCGGTAAGCCACCGGGTTTTGATCCCGGCATTCGTAGGTTCGAATCCTGCCGCCCCAGCCACGAGGCAGCCCAGAAATGCTCACGCACCATTCCCTGCAGGTCTTCTCCGGCCGAGCCAACCGCCCGCTGAGCGAGGCGATCTGCGGCTATCTTCAGATCGAGATGGGCAATCTCCGCCTCGGCAACTTCTCCGACGGTGAGATCTTCTGCCAGATCAAGGACAACGTCCGCGGCGCCGACGTCTTCATCGTGCAGTCCACCGGCCAGCCGGCCAACGAGTCGCTGATGGAGCTGCTGATCATGCTCGACGCCTTCCGCCGCGCCTCACCGTCGCGGGTGTGCGTCGTGATGCCCTACATGGGCTATGCCCGCCAGGATCGCAAGGACGCGCCGCGGGTGCCGATCACCGCCAAGCTGGTGGCCAACCTGAT
>CAZKKP010000265.1:0-5906 GCA_964553295.1 uncultured Thermoanaerobaculia bacterium
TGGACCCGGGAGCAGATCGAGATCGAGGCCAACGGCGTCGGCGACAACCCGATCTTCGTCGGCGACGACGGCATCGTGCTCACCGGCGCCAACTTCCAGGGCACCCCGGTGAGCCTGCCGCTGGACACCCTCGGCGCCGCCATCACCATGGTCTCGGTGCTCTCGGAGAGGCGGCTCAACCGCCTCACCAACCCGGCGCTGTCGGTCGGCCTGCCGCCGTTCCTCACCCGCGGCGCCGGCATGTTCTCCGGGCTGATGCTCAGCCAGTACACCGCCGACATGCAGATCGTCGAGCAGAAGGCGCTGTCGGCGCCGTCCTACATCCAGTCGATCCCCGCCGCCGCCGACCAGGAGGACTTCGTCTCGATGGGCATGAACTCGGCCCTGCAGACGCGCCAGATCCTCGACATCGCCTGCGGCGTGCTCGGCATCGAGCTGATGGCCGCCGCCCAGGCCCTCGACTTCCGGGACTTCACCCCCGGCCGTGGCACCCGGGCCGCCCACGCCGCGATCCGCCGCTGGGTCGAGCACCTCGACGTCGACCGGCCGCTCCACCGCGACCACAACACGATGCGCGACCTCGTCCGCCGGCGCGAGGTCCTGGCTGCGGTCGAGGCCGAGGTGGGGGCGCTGGCGCGGTACTGAGGGGGGGTGACGCGCCGGCGACAGCAGCCAGCACGGTGGTCAGGCCACTTTCTGCCTCCGCCCGACCCGGCGCATTCGCCGGGGTGATGGTTCTTCCCGGCGTCACTCGTTCGAGTGACGACATCGAGTTGTGGGGTACCCATCTTCGACAGGAATGGCGTCGTGAACGCCCCGGGGAGGTGGGTGATGGATACCAGTCGCGGTGGAGAGGTCTGGGGAGTGCAGTCGAGTCGCGCTGGATGCGGGCGTCGTGTCTGGCTTGCCGTCGGCGTGCTGGCGCTGTCTTCGGCGGTGGTGCAGGCCCAGTCTGCGTGGATCACCGGGATCACGCCTGCCGGCGCGTCGAGCCCGGTGTACAGGAACGGTGACACGATCCTGTACGACTCCCAGATCATGGCGTACGAGATCGAGTGGGACTACGACACCTTCGACTGGATCTCGAACCGGACGGTTCTCGTGAACGGCCAGGTCTACTACCACGCCGGGAGCGGGCCGGCGTCGATTCCGGTGGACCTGCTGCAGGCGACGTCGAGCTGTGCTCCGTTGATCCAGCTGAGGATCACGGGGGTGATGGGCTTCACCTCGAGAACGGTGGTGACCCAGCCAGTCCAGCTGTACGTCGACGGACTGCCGCAGGGTGGGTGCCTGCCGCGCCCGACCGAGTGCGAGCTGACCTTGACCGGCCAGGGAGTCGGCGGGCCGGTGGACGTTGCGACGGGTGAGATGTGGTATCAGACGACAGACCTTCGCCTCGGCGGGGCCTTCCCGCTGGAGTTCGGGCGTGTCTACCGCTCGACGGACCACTCGGACGGGCCGCTCGGCGTGGGGTGGACGCACAGCTACGACCTGCGGTTGGTGGGCGCCGGCAGTGCTTTCGCCACGTACGAAGGAGCCGACGGCCGTCGCATCGCGTTTGCCAAGCGGGAGACCGGCGCGTACTACCCGAACCGCCATGCCCGGATGGCCCTGTCCGCCGTGACCGGGGGGTATGAGCTCAGCGACCCGGTTTCGGTCACAACCTATGCCTTCGACAGCGCGGGGAAGCTGGTGAGCATCACCAACCGCGACGGGCTGAGTCAGACCCTCACCTATGACGGGAGCGGCCGGCTGCAGACGGTGAGCGGTCCGCACGGGCGGGCGCTGGTGCTCAGCTATGACGGCAACGGTCGGCTGGCGTCAGCTCAGGGCACGCCGGCGGGGCCGGCGGTGCAGTACGCGGTGGACGACGTCGCCGGGAAGCTGGACAGCTTCACGGACGCGCTGGGCCACTCGTGGCAGTATCGGTACGAGGACGCCCTTCACCCGCGTCTCATGACCGAGGTGGTCGACCCGCTCGGCCACACCGTCGAGAGCCACGGGTACGACGCCGCGGGTCGTTGTGTCCTGTTCCGTCGCCACGGTGACGCGGACCGCCTCGAGATCGCCGGCTACGGCACCGTCCAGAGGACCGTCACCCGCTACATCGCGACGGACCCGCTCGAGACCGCGGTGACGACCTACACGATCGACCCGACCTTGAGCATGGTCACGTCGGTGAGCGGCGCGGGATGCGGATGCGGGGCAGGGGAGAGCCGCAGCTACACCTGGAGCCGGTGGTTTGACAAGCTTACCGAGACCGACGGCGAGGGGAGGGTCACGCGCTACGAGTACTACACCTTCAGCGACGGCGAGCCGGGAGGCTCGGCGACGAGCTACAGCCGCGGCACAGTCTGGCGCACGACCGAGGCGTACGGCACGCCGTCGGCGCGGGTCACGACCTATTCCTACGGCGCGGGGAACGGCGGATACCATGCGACCGCGACCGGCCGCGCGTCAGTGGGGTCTCCGGGTGAGACGACGACCACCATCCTGGTCCGCGACCCGGCGAGCCGGCGGGTGTTGCAGGAGGTTCGTTCGGGATGGCTCGAGCCGGGGGTGAGCGAGGAGCACACCACGACATTTGCCTATCAACATGGCCAGCTTGCGATGGTCGACGGGCCTCGGACTGATGTCGCAGACGTCACGACCACGAGCTTCCACGATGTCACGGCGGCCGCCGTGGCGGATCGCGGGCTGCCCTATCAGCTGGTGGACCCGGTGGGCGGCACGACGACCTATATGTCGTACAACCTGTATGGCCAGCCGACGGTGGTGGTGGACCGCAACGGCGTGACCGCGACCCATGTGTACGACGCCAAGGGGAGGCGGCTGTCGAGTACCGTCGAGGGCTCGCCACCGTTGACCACGAGCTGGGTCTACGACGACGCCGACCGTCTCGTCGAGATGGTGAAGCCAGCGGGGAACCGGGTTGTGTACGGGTACGACGCTGCAGGGCGGATGGTCACCACGGCCCTGGCGGACGCCGCCGGCAACCAGCTGGAGCGGATGCTCTTCACCTATGACCTGCGGGGTCTGCGGCTGGAGGAGAGGGCCGAGCGGTGCGAGTCGCCAGCACCGGCCTGTGCGCTCTGGCAAGAGGGCAGGAGGACCTCCTTCGGTTATGACGAGTTCGGGCGCCGAGTGCGGGTGGACCATCCCGACGGCAGCCGCGTGCTGTACGACTACGATGGCGCCGGGAACCTCATCGGGCTCACCGATGAGCGGCACGCCTCGCCCAACGCGGTGTACGGCTACGACGAGTTCGACCGGATGGTGACCGTCAGCCAGACCTTGTCGACCGCCCCCGGGGGCGTGGTCACGACGACCTACGGCTACGACGTGCACGGCAACCTCAGCTCGGTGGAGGACCCGGAGGGCAACGTCACGACGTATGCGACGGACGACTTCGGGCGACCGCGGGAGGTCGTCAGCGCTGCGACCGGGATGTCCAGCTTCGCCCACGACCCTGCGGGGAACCTGACGGCGGTGTTGCGGGCCAGCGGTCGGGTCACCGGTCGCAGCTACGACGCCCTGAACCGACCGGTCGAGGAGACCGCGAACGGCGAGGTGGTCAAGTCCTGGTTCTGGGACCAGGGGGACCACGGCGTCGGGCGCCTCGCGTCGAGCATGAGGGTGAGCCACGACGAGAAGGTGACCAGGTCGTACTCCTATGATCGCGAGGGAATGTCGTGCAGCTGGAGACCAGCCACGGCGCAGTCTGGCACCGGGTGAGCTTCGAGTACGACGCCAACGGCAACGAGACCATGGTGCGGGTCCAGGACGGGGCGTCGGTGGACGACCAGGCGTGGTTCGTGTACGACTCGAGCGACCGTCTGACCGAGGTGGTGCACGGGGGAGTCCCTCAGCTCATGAGACTGGCGACCCACCGGCCGTTCGGGCCGATCGAACAGTACCGCCTCGGGAGCGAGCTGCCGTGGGCGTCGGTGCAGAAGGTGTTCGACCAGCGCGACCGTCTCCAGCTGCTGACGCTGACCCAGCCAGGGCAAGGCGCCGTGCTGGAGAGGAGCTACGAGTACCTCGACGGCCTCAACGTCACCGCCTGGGCGGACGGTGGGCGCGCGACCAGCTTCGAGTACGACGACCTGTCGCGGCTGGTCGGCGCGGCGGAGGCCGGCGGGGCCACGTGGAGCTACACCTATGACCTGATGGGCAACCGGCTGAGCGAGACGGTGACCGGGGCCGGTGCGGCGGCCTGGGCCTACCAGTACGTGCCGAACGCCGCGTCCGGCAACAGCCCGCTGCTGCAGCAGATGGTGGAGGCGGGCGGCGGCCAGACGATGCCGGTGGTGCACGACGACGACGGCAACGTGACCGGGCTACTGCGCCAGACCGACAAGGCGACCGAGCCGGTGGTGGACCTCGGGTACACTGGGGACATGGTGCTGGCGTCGCACGCCGAGGAGGGGGTCGAGACTCTCTTCCGGTACGACGCGGACGGGTACCTGGTGCAGGCGATGCGGAGCGACGAGAGCCCCTACCAGGACGCACGCTTCGTGTACGACCATCGTGGCCGGCTGCTGGCGATCCTCCACCCGGAGCCGTGGCCGGACGCGAACCGGTTCTACGTCTACGGCGAGGGGCAGCCGATCGGGATGGTGTTGGGTGCGCCGGGCTCGCAGGTGACCTACCACGCGGTCGCCGACCACATGGGCACGCCGATCCTGTACTACCGAGATGCCGGCCACCTCGCCCGGCCGTGGTACTCGCCGTTCGGCAAGCTCATGGAGGTAGACCAGGTCGGCGGCGTCAGCCCGCCCCTGGACCACCGCTTCCCCGGTCAGGTCGACCTCACCAGCAGCGTCTCCAGCTGGCCGATCTCCTACAACGTCCACCGCTGGTACCTGCCCGACTGGGGGAGGTACACCCAGGCGGATCCGATTGGGCTCGATGGTGGTGTGAGCCTGTTCGACTATTCCAGCAGCAACCCCGTCAACCTCAGTGATCCCACCGGCCTGTTCACGAACACTCTCAGGTGCTTCTACTGGAAGGCCAAGTGCGCGAATCGAGGGACTGAGTGCGCACAGATCTGGCGATGCGAGATTGGGCTCATGGAGATTGAAGACATGGTCAGGTTCTTCGAGCGTGCATCGGGAGCAGCGGGCAGACCTATCTCGAGCCAGGGCCAATTCCTGTTCTGGTTCTGTTTCGAGACGTTGAATGAATGCAGGAATGCCGTCAGGTACTGCGGGACCGCGGCCGTGAAGCCACCGTTCTCGGGAAAGCCAAACTAGTCGCGATGCTGGTTTTGGGTGCACCTGTCTGGCGGGCAGCCCTGGTTCTTGGGGGGCTCGTTGCCGTGCTCTTCGTTGCGGGTTGTGCCAAGGACTGCGAGCCACCCTGTCTTGTAGTTGCCGCCTCAATCGACTATGTGGGAGCGGAAGTGTCCATTGACGGTAGGCAAGTGGGCCGCCTCGAGCGCCAGGGAACGGTGGCGAGGCTAGTAGACAGGTTCCTGCCCCAGCCCGACTTCTTCCCCAGGGACGCCGTATCCCTGCGCGTGGATATCTCAGAACTCGCCGAGGGCCCTCACACAGTTCAGGTGGCGAGCGAAGGGAGGGAGATCATCGTTCGGAGCTTCGTGCTTCCTCTGTCCGAAGACATTCTCGTGTTTGTCCCAGCTTCAGACGGGCATGTTCCGAAGGACGTTGTCTCGTCTCAGTGAGTGCTCCGCTTCTTCGATGCCCTCATGGCTTGGCGTTTCGCGAGCTGGGGCGGGCGGAAGCTGACCTCTGCACTCCAAGCAAGCTCTTGTGGATGGCGGTGATCGTACTCACGGGCTCTGTTCGTTCCACGATCTTCCTCTTCCGATCAGAGGGTCGAAACCTGCGTCAGTGTCGATAACCGGGGCCGTGCTGCGCCTCGCTTGGTGTTGCGGATGCCTG
>CAZKKP010000266.1:0-5906 GCA_964553295.1 uncultured Thermoanaerobaculia bacterium
GCAGCAGCCGACCTTCGGCGTCGGTGTTGTCGACCTCGACGGTCTTGCCGTTCGACATCGTGATGATGTCGCCGGGCTTGACGGCGGTGCCCGAGGGCAGGTTCTCGGCGGCCGGGATCAGGCCGACCACCTTCATGGGCAGGTCGAGCTGGGCAACGGCGCGCATCGCGCCGAGCACGATCGCGGCGCCGGCCATGTCGTACTTCATCCAGCCCATGCCCTGGGCCGGCTTGATCGAGATTCCGCCGGAGTCGAAGGTCACTCCCTTGCCGATCAGGACGACGGACTTCTTCGGCTTCTTGGGACGGTGCTCGACGACCACCAGGCGAGGCTCCTCGGCCGAGCCCTTGGCGACTGCGAGGATGCCGCCCATCTTCTCCTTCTGCAGCTCCTTGGGGCCCATCACCGTGACCCGCAGGCCGCTCACCTGCTCGGCCATCTCGCGCGCCGCCGAGGCGATACCTTCGGGGGTGAGGTCGTTTCCCGGCCGGTTGGCGAGATCGCGGGCCAGCACCACCGAGGTGCGCAGCATGCGGACCGTGTCGAGGCGCTGCTCGAGATCCTCCTCGGTCTCCCCGGCCAGCGGCAGGATGTGCAGGCCGTCGATCTTGTCGAACTCGTTCTTCTTCGACTTGAAGTGGTCGAAGGTGTAGTCGGCCATGGCGGCCTCGCGGATCGCGAACAGACGGGACTCGGCGTCGCTCATGCCGTGGACCCGAATCGGCATTGCGATGCCGATCTGGTACTCCCGGTTCTTGGTCGCCTGCTTCATGACGCGGCGCAGCACCGAACGCAGCTTGCCGTGGGTGAGCTGGCGATCCTCGCCGAGGCCCATGAAGGTCATGCGGTGGGCGATGGGCAGCGGGCACTCGCCGGAGATGACCTCGCCTTCCTCGCCGCGGGGCGCCAGGGCGTCGGACTTCTGCTTGAGCGCCTTCTTCTCCTTGGCTGAGAGGTCGAGCCGGGCGATCGGGTCGTCGCCGGAGCAGTGCAGAATGTAGATGCAGTCGAGCGGTTCGTCGGGGGTGCCCCTGAACTGGTAAAGGTCAGCCATGGTGGTGATGAACCCTCCCTCGCGTCGGATTCGGTCGCGGATTGTACCACAGGGATCAGAGCTGTGCCAGAGTCGGAAAAGTCTCCTCTCTACAGTGCTTTTCGCGAATGCAGTGAGGCTTGTGACGAGCGACGGCCGAGGGATCGGCACGAACGTTGCTTAGTGCTCCTCACCACGAGCATGCTGGCATTCGGCCACCGCTCGATCCCGCCCGCCGGCGTTCCGCTTCCCGACGTACGGCAAGGATACGCCTCGGTCGCGAAGCACCGGCAGGCGGGCGCATCGACGCCCTCAGTGCCTCACCGCACTTCTGGCGAGGGGTACTGAGGATCGACGCGGCCTCCAATAGGTGTGCGAGACCGGTGTCGCAAGCTGCTGTGCGAAACCTGGCGCGCTGTCCGGGGTCGTGCTCGTCTGGCCCGTAGAATTCCGAGTGCCGGTGCGGTGTCGCATGTGCTGTACTCGATGATGTTCTCGAAAGGTCTGATGGATGCGGTTATCGGTCTCGAGCTGGCGATCCTCATCCCATTCGACGCCTGACAGCAGCGCAGGCGCCGCCCTCATCCGAACGGCAGAGCGTTCACCGCGCAGGGGACGAGGCGCTGCTCGCATGTCAACGTCAGCCCGGACACCGGCTCAGGGCGAGTGTGCTGAGTCAGTGTCGACCACAGAATGCCGGCGCAGCCGGCCCGCTTCCGACTCGGGAGTGGTCCGGAGCGCCAGCGCGGTGACGGGCAACCCGCAAGGTCCCGAGTTCAAGACGGCACTCGCGCAGGAGGATGGCAAGCGCCTCGCAGGCGGCAGGTCGGGGCCTCAGCCCTCGGCGGAGGCGAAGAAGAACCGCGACGACTCGAGATCGATGAATTCCTCCTGGAACCGCTGCAGCTCCTGGAGCATGGGTGCGACGTCGGGGTGCGCCAGCCGCTCGGCCATTTCCCGGGCACTCGGGATGTATATCTCGACCACACCGTCGAAGGGCAGCCCGGTTCCCCGGTCCAGCATCACCGTGAGGTTGGCCTCGACGGCAAGTGTGGTGCTCACCTCGACCCGTTCTGCGCCGATCCTGTTCGCGATCGCGCGCATCATCCGGCCGTACTCGTCAAAGGCGCGGCGAAAATCGGGGATGGTCAGCTGGTCCTTGCCCTTGATGCACTGGATGTACTGGATCATGGCCGCTCCCATCGGGACCCCGCCATCATACCCCGGTGGTCCTCCCGAGACATCGTCTCCGACCCCGGAGCTCGAGACTGAGGCCGCGGCAGTGTTGTGGCGCGGGGCGCTATGATCCCAGCCATGCGACGCCGATCCGGGCCACGACGAACCGCCGCCCTGGCGATGGCGCTGTGCAGCATGGTGGTGCTGTCGCTCGGACCGACGTCGTGGGCGCGCGACAAGTCCGACGTGGTCACACTGGTCAACGGAGATCGCGTGACTGGCGAAGTCAAGAGCCTGGACCTCGGGGTGCTCACGGTGAGCACCGATAGCCTCGGCACCCTGTCCATAGAGTGGGTCGCCGTCGCCGCGCTCGAGTCCGAGCAGCTCTTCGAGGTCGAGGAGCAGGGAGGCGAGAGCTTCGTCGGCATCCTGCGACCCGGTCAGGGCAGTGGGGATCTCGAGGTCGTGGACGTCGAAGGCGGAGTCCACCTGCTGCGCACTTCAGACGTCGTCCGCATAGCGTCGCTGGAGAAGCGTTGGCTGGAACGCTGGGGAGGTCACATCGATCTCGGAGTCACGCTGGCCTCGGCGAACAGGCAGGAGGATCTGACCGTCGACGCCGAAGCCACGTACCTGACCGAGTCCTTCCGCCTGCAGACCACCTTGACAGGGTCCAGCAGCGACCGTGACGAGGCGGACAAGACATCCCGTGTAGACCTGACGTCGAGCTTCCGCCGCAGCCTCGCCCGGCGCTGGTTCTGGTTCGTCGGGTTGCAGCTGTCGCGGAACGAGGAGCTCGACCTCGAGCTGCGGACGACCGTGAGCGGCGGCGGTGGACGCTATGCCTTCCTGTCGAACCGAGCACAGTGGTCGCTGTACGGTGGTCTGTCGGCGCTCCGGGAGAGTTACACCGGCCAGGAGTCCGGAGAGTGGTCGTCCGAGGCGGTGCTGGCCAGCGACTACCAGCTCTATCTCTTCGAGGGCAAGGAGACCTCGCTGGCGGCCAACCTTTCCCTGCTCCCGAGCCTGACGGTGAGCGGACGATATCGTGGCGAGTTCTCCTCGTCGTTCCGCCGCAAGATGGTGCGTGACTTCACGATCGCCCTTACCCTCGCCTGGAGCTACGACTCGAAGCCGCCGGAGAACTCCGACAGCAGCGACGCCCGGGTCCAGACCACGCTTGGCTGGTCCTTCTGACCCCGCAGGGCAGAGTCGGCACGTCGACGGTGAGGATTCTGCGGCCGCAGGTCAAGCTGGGTCGCGGGGTGCGGCGTGTGGAAGAAGCTGCCGTGTTCGCCGGGGCTGTCCGGTGCAGTGACAGGGCGGCGTCTCGAGCCACAGACTTAAGTGTGGCGCCGCCTTCGGTGTACAGTGTCCGAGCGGAGCGTCGGTGGCGAGACCTGGCCTCGGATCCCGGGGAGCAGGACGACATCCGGTGAGGAGGACCTCAGCGTGAAACGGAGAGGACTGATCGTGAGTCGCCGCCGGGCGCCGCTATCGGCACTCGTCGCGAGCACGCTCGTGGTGGTGGCCACCACCAGTGGGGTGATCGCCGGGACCGGAGAGGACGGTGTCGCGGACGGCCCGCCCTTCCCCCTCGGCGATCGGCTGCACTACTCGGTGCACTGGCTCGGCATGAAGTGCGGTGGGATGACACTGGAGAGCTATGCCGTGCCGTCGCACGACGACACCCACTTCGTGGTGGTGATGACTGCGCAGAGCTCGACGTTCTTCGACAGGATCCATCGGGTCCGGACGCGCATCGAGTCGCGCTCCAGCGAACGGTTCGACTCGTCGGTGCGCTACCACAGCGTCAGCGAGGAGAAGAAGAGCCTCAAGGAGGAGCTGTTCGAGTTCGACGTCGGCACCGACACGCTGGTGAGGGTGAAGAACGGCCGACGGGAGGAGCTCCAGCTCGGCGCGGGCAAGGTCCATGACCCGCTCGCCTTCGTTTTCAGGCTGCGCTCGATCGAAGGTGAGGTGGGCGACTCAACCTCGCTGGTGCTTGCCACTTCCAAGGGACCGCTCGAGACGGTGGCTCGCATCGAGGAGATTGGGATGGTCAAGAGCGGGCTCGGCAGGCGGGTGGCTGTCAGGGTGGTTCCCGAGCCCAAGGACGGCATGCTGTTCAGCAGGTCTGGGAAGATGGAGCTCTGGATCGGCACCGACCCCGAAAGGACCCTGTACCGGATCGAGTTCGACCTTGCCTTCGGCAAGCTGACCGCCGTTCTCGAACGGCGGGAGCCGCTCGAGATGGCGCCACCCGCGAGCCTCGATTCGCTGCGCGAATCGGAGGACTGAAGGCCCACACCGCTGCTCGAAGCGGTCGCCGCCCTGGCGGAGCACCGGCGTCCATCCTCACCGCGGTGCGACGGGTGCGAGTATGATGGCGGTGCGGACTCCGGAGGTTGGAATGAAGGCGTACCACTCCTGGCGAGGTGCCGTCGGCTGGACGCTGCTGCTCGCGGCGACGGTCGTCCCGCTGTTCGGCTGCGGCCCGGAGATCCAGGCGGACAGATCGACCGCCGGGGAGGCGTCGGTCTCCGGCGAGGCTGTGGGTCCTCGAGAGCTGACGTCCTTCGAACCGGGGCTCCGGCTGAGCGAGCCGTGGTTCGGCGATCTCGACGGCATGGTCGAACGACGGCACGTCCGTGCCCTGGTCGCCTACTCGAAGACCCACTACTTCCTCGACGGTGCGACACAGCGCGGCCTGGCTTACGAGGGTCTCACCGAGTTCGAGGGCTTCCTCAACCGACGGCTCGGCAGCACGACGCTCAAGATCCACGTCGTGATCGTGCCGGTCCGTCGGGACGAGCTGCTGCCGGCGCTCGACAGGGGTCTTGGCGATCTCGCCGCGGCGAACCTGACGATCACCTCGGAGCGGCTCGAGGTGGTGGACTTCGGCCGGCCGTTCTCCAGCGAGGTCCGCGAGCTGGTGATCACCGGCCCGAGCGGGCCGACCCTCACGGCTCTCGAGGACCTGTCCGGCAAGCCGGTGTACCTCCGGCGGCAGTCGAGCTACTGGTCGAGCCTGGAGGCGTTGAACCAGCGTCTCGTCGAGAGTGGCGTGGCGCCCGCCGAGCTGGTCGAGGTCGAGGGCTACCTCGAGGACGAGGACCTGCTCGAGATGGTGGGCTCGGGGCTGCTGCCGACGACTGTGGTCGACGACCACCTCGCGCGGTTCTGGGGCGGGGTGCTTGACGGTCTCGTGGTCCACGACGACCTCGCGGTCCGCGAGGGCGGCGAGATCGCCTGGGCTGTTCGCCGGGGGTGCCCGGAGCTCAAGACGGCGATCGACGACTTCGCGGCCTCGCATCAGGCCGGCTCGATGACGACCAACGTGCTGCTCGAACGCTACCTGAAGTCGAACCCGTGGGTCCGCAACCCGCTCGCGGACGCCGATCGGCGGCGCTTCGACACGACCTTCAGGTTCTTCGAGAAGTACGCGGCGGAGTACCGGTTCGACGCCCTGCTGCTGACCGCGATGGCCTACCAGGAGTCGCGGCTCGACCACGCGACCCGGAGCCGGGTGGGGGCGGTCGGAGTGATGCAGATCAAGCCGGAGACGGCGGCGGACCCCAACGTCGGCATCCCGGACATCGCCAGCCTGGAGAACAACATCCACGCCGGTACGAAGTACCTGCGCTTCCTACGGGACCGCTACTTCTCGGACCCGAGTGTGGACGACTTCAACCAG
>CAZKKP010000267.1:0-5891 GCA_964553295.1 uncultured Thermoanaerobaculia bacterium
GCGCTCCTGCTCCCCTTCATACAGCAGCACTTGCCCGCGCCCTGGCGCGCCATCCCGACGACGACCCCGGGGGCTGGCTCGTCGACCACGTCAACGCTCTGTGCCGCTGGCTCCAGGATCCTGCGGTGCCGTGGTCGGCGCCCGGGCGGCCCGAGGTCGCCCGCGGCGCCTTCATCGCGGCGGTGCTGCGCTCGGAGGGCTTCCGCGCCCTGCGCGCGGCAGGCGCCCCGGAGCTCGAGCGCCAGCTCGCCGGCCGCCAGGTGACCGTGGTTCTCCCGGATCGCAACGGTGTCCGGCGGCGGGTGTCGGCGACGCTGGTCCGCAGGACGACCGGCGCCTGGGTGCCCCACCCGGCCTTCACGGTCTTCGCCACCTCGGCCGAGGCCCGACGTCGCGGGCTGGAAGCGCTGCCGGCCCTGGCCGAGAGCCTCGCCGGGACCGCCGCCCCCGGCGCTCCCTTGACCCAGGAGATGGCCCGCCAGGCCACCGCCGACTTCCTCCGGCTGCTCGCCCGGGCGACCGTGGACGACTGGCCGGAGCCCTCGCTGCCCTGCTGGCTGGTGCTCGCCCGTCTCGCCCGTCTCGCCCCGGCGACGCTGGCCACGGCCACCGGCAGCGCCACGCTGCGCGCCCGACACCCGGGCGAGGCCGAGTGGGCCGAGGTCCGCACCCTGCGGCTGGCGAACGGCCTGCCGTTATATCGCCTCGGCGACCGTCACGGCCCCTTCCCGGTGCGCTCCTGAGCTTCGTCGCGGGCGGCGGATCCGCCGCCCGCCTCAGGTACACTCCTGCCCCATGGGGCTGACGCTGGCCGTCGTGACCTGCGGACCGCAGCTCGAGGTGGCCCTGGGGGGCCTGCCGAGCGGGATCCCTTCCCTCGTCCGGCTGGTGGGGGGGTCGTTGCGTTCGACCCTGGTGCTGGCCGCGGCAGACCTGTTGCTCGAGGACGCCGGCGTCGGCCCGTTGGAGCTGGAGACCGTGGCGGTCTGCCGCGGGCCCGGCTCCTTCACCGGCATCCGGGCCGGGATCGCCACGGCCCAGGGGCTGGCGGCAGCCACCGGGGTGCGCCTCGTCGCCTTCGACTCCCTGCTCGTGCAAGCGGCACGGGTCGACGGCGGTGTGGTGTGGTCGGCCCAGCCCGGTCGCCGGGGAGAGGTGTACGCGCGGTCGTTCGACGCCGGCGCCGGCCGGCCGCCGCGGGCGGTGGGCGAGGTCAGGATCGTCCGGGTCGCCGACGCGCCGACCCTCGGTCCGTGGATCGCGGCCGAGCCTCTCGACCTCGGCGGCGCCGTCCGGGCACGGCCCGCCCGCAGCGCCGCCGAGGCCCTGCTCTGCCTGGTCGCGGCCGGTCTTCCCGGCGACCCGCTGGAGCCGATCTACGTCGAGGGTCCGCCCATCCATCGGGCGCAGGAGACCTGAGGGTCGATGGAGGAGCTGCAGGTCTCGGTGCGGTCGCCCCTGCCCGGCGACGTCCGGGCGTTGGAGGGCGCCGAGGTCGTCTGCTTCAGCGATCCCTGGCCGGGCCAGTTCTTCCTCGCCGAGCTCTACGCTCCGGGGAGGTTCCACCGGATCGTGGTCGACCCGGCAGGTCGGCTGGTCGCCTACCTGTTCGCCGCCTGGCAGTACCTCGACCTGCACGTCCTCAAGGTGGCGGCGCTGCCCGAGCTGCGCCGGCGCGGGCTCGGCCGCCGGCTGATGGCGCTGGCCGAGGAGCACGCGCTGGAGGTCGGCGGCGAGACCCTGACCCTCGAGGTGAGGCCGAGCAACGCCGCGGCGATCGCCCTGTACCACGACCTCGGCTTCGCCGTCGCCGGCCGCCGCCCGGCCTACTACCCCGACGGCGAGGACGCCCTGGTGATGACCAAGAGTCTGTCCTGAGAGGGCGGGGCGTCTCGCGGTGACGAATCGCCGGGGCCCCCGGCCCCGGCGATTCGTGGATGACGCGCGGACTGTGTTTGCTCGACAGCCCGCGCTCGGGTGACCCCGCAGCGGGTTCGAGAGTGATGTCTCTCCGGGGTCGCCGGAGGCGCCGTCTGGCGTCAGCGGTCGTGGGCAGACCGGGTCTGCTGGGCCTCGACCCTCCGGCGGAACCCTACCGGATCGCCGGGGAGCGACCCTGGGCGGAGCAGTGGCGCCCCCGTTGCGAGGTCCGACCAGCTCAGCCGACCGACGGTCACCGCCGCGACCGGTGACAGGTGATCGGTGGCGGAGAGGTAGCGGGTGAGGGCCGTTTCGGCATCGGCGCCGAGCAGACGGAGGGCTTCGTCGTCCCGGATGGTGTCCGCAGCGCCGCGTTGGAAGACGTAGAAGCCCTCCGTGACAGCGCGGGTGCCCCACTCCGGGGAGAGGATCAGCCCTCTGGCGGCGCCGATCAGCGCCTCGAGGTCCATGCCGTGGCTGAATCGGGGGGTGGAGCGGACGAACAGCCCGGAGCTCGGCCCCGCCCAGTAGCCGATTCTCAGCATCACCCATCCGGCCGAGTCCGACCGTCGGGGAAACGACGCGACGTCCTCGCGCTGCGACAGATGAGGCCCGAGGTTGTTCTGCACGCTGAGGGACGCTGCGGCCGGGATCATGTCGGCGAGCTGACGGAGTGTCTGATACGAGCCGTCGACCCGGAAGCTCTGCCAGGTCCCGTTGACCGCGTGGGGTAGGGGAGACAGGGCGAAGGAGAAGACGAGGGACGCGACTCCCAGGCCGGTCAGCGGCCAGAAGGCGGTCTTCCGACCGGCGGCGCGGGCGCGGGCAGCAGCGTCGGTGCAGGCGAGGACGATCACCGCCTCACTCAGGATCCAGTAGTAGGTGCCGGTCACCCGGGTCATCCACAGGGTGCCTGAGAGCATCCCCATCCCGAGGTGTGGGAGCAGCAGTGGGAACCAGCGCCAGCCGCGCCAGCCCACCAGGGCCCCAGACGCCAGGAGATACAGCGGAAGTCGCAGCCGGTCCGGCTGGAGAAGGGCCGTGGCGATCGTCAGCGGATCCTGCCCTGTGAGCCACTCGTAGCGGCCGGCCACCGCCTGCGGAGGTGATCCCGGGTCAGCGAGAGGGGTCAGCACGACGGCGACCAGGGCGAGGTAGACGATCGACAGCGTCGCGACGACGAGGCCGTGGCGCCTCCGACCGGTGAGCCACAGCGTCACGGCGAGCATCACCCCGATGACCGGCGCGTCCTCCTTGCACAGGAGAGCTGAAGCCAGCAGCGGATAGGCGATCAACGGGCGGTCGCGCTCGAAAGCCCAGATCGACCACACGATCAGCGCCGCCATGAGGGTGGTCACATGGAAGTCGTAGAGGTTGGCGTCGTGCACCATCGGGCTCGCCAGGAAGGCGAGGGGAGGCACCAGGGTCCACCAGGTGACGCCGAGTCGGAGGCGAGCGATCGAGTGCAGCCCGACGGCGGCGAGCGCGCAGGAAAGGGTGTTCAGGAGCAGCAGTGCGCACGGGTCGGGCCAGATGAGGTAGAGGGCAGCCAGGGGCAGGAACACCAGGTTCCAGTGGAGCCCGAGCCGGCTGCGGATCTCCCCGTAGGCGTCGTTCGACACCATCATGCGCCAGTCTCCCGTGGACGCACGCCAGACCGCCTGATCCGCGTTGCCGAGGTCGTTCATCTGGGTCTGGAGACCGAAATGCGCCGCCAGCGAGAGTGCCGACATGAAGACGACGTAGGCTGCGACGACGCCGACGAGGAGAAGGCCCGCGCGGCGCCCCCGGCGGCGACGGTCCGGGTCCTCCGGCAGCGCGACGTCCTCGGTCCTCGCTCTCGAGGGGCGCTCGAGACCGTGCGTCGTTCACGCCGCCGCCCCCCGCTCGGGCCGGCGACCGGCGGACGCCCTCACGACCCGGCTCGCGCGGCTCGACCGGGCCCATCAGGGGAGGAGGGGTTGCGGTCGGGTCCCGGCTCCGTGCTTCGGTCGGCTCGGAGCACGACGTGCCACGACTCGTTCCGGATCACGGGCAGGCGCGCGAGCCCCTCGTCGAGCCGGATCAGCGCACGGGTGATCGGCGTCGCCCACGGCAGGAAGCGCATGATCGGCAGGAAGTCCGACATCGAGCACAGCGGGAAGGCCACGAAGCCCAGCTTGCGGCCGTCGCACATCGAGAAGCCCACGCGCTCGAGATCCGCCCTCAGGTGCGCGGACCGCAGGGCCAGGTGGTCCCGGTCGAAGCGGGCGCTGAAGCTCCGCCAGAGCCATCGCGGCGCGCGCAGGAGGTAGCTGTCGGCGCAAGGCTCGGAGGCCACGAGGCATCCGCCCGGACGGAGCAGGGAGTGGATGCGCCGCAGGCCGCCGTCAAGGTCGGGCAGATGGTGCAGCACCCCCCGGCAGATGACGGCGTCGAAGCTTGACGGCGGAAGGTCGACGCTCTCCAGGGGCGCACAGATGAGACGGCAGCTCTCGGCTACGGCAGGGGGAACCAGGGACAGCATCTCGGGCGACAGGTCGACGCCGGTGACCTCCGGGTAGCGGCCGACGAGCTGCTCCAGCATGATCCCGCTGCCGCATCCGACGTCCAGGACCGTCGTGACGCCTTGAGGCAGCATGCGAAGCAGCACCTCGTTCCAGTGTGCCTGGTACAGCCGGGCGAACTCCGGACCGTAGCGCAGCCGGTACTCCGCCGCCCGGTGACGGTGCAGCGAGATCTCTCGTTCGTGGCGCCCCTCGACCGCGGTCATGGCTCGAACCCGAGCCGCTCGCGAATGGCGTAGGGCGGCTTGTCCGCCGCCGCATGATAGGTGCGCATGACGAGCTCGGCGAGCAGGCCGATGGCGACCAGCTGGACCCCGACGATGGTCGCGAGCAGCCCGAGCAGGAGGAGTGGTCGGTCGGCGATGGCCGCGCCGAGGATGAGCTTGGAGAGGGTCAGGTACAGGTTGATCGAGCAGCCGACGGCGACCGCGACGGCCCCCAGGCCGCCGAAGAAACGGAGCGGTTTCGAACCGTATCCGAGGAGGAAGAACACGGTGAGAAGGTCGAGCATCACCGAGAACACGCGACCGAGGCCGTACTTGCTCTGATGGTGGGCGCGCGGTCGATCGTTGACCGGGATCTCGGCGATTCGGGCCCCGGCGCGGGATGCGATCGCGGGGATGAACCGGTGCAGCTCGCCATACAGCTCGAGGTCGCGGACGACGTCGGTCCGATAGGCCTTGAGGGAGCAGCCGAAGTCGTGCAGCTTGACCCCGGTCACGGCCGCGATCAGTCGGTTCGCCACCGCGCTCGGCGCCCTGCGGAGGACCCAGCTGCCGACCCGTCGCACCCGCCAACCGCTGACCACGTCGTAGCCCTCGTCGAGGATCTCGAGGAATCGCGGGATGTCTGCAGGATCGTTCTGCAGATCGGCGTCGATGGTGACGATGATCGGCGCTCGCGCCGCCGCAAAACCAGCCGCGAACGCCGCCGTCTGACCGAAGTTGCGGCGGAACCTGATGACGCGCCAACGGGCATCGGCGGCATGGACCTCGCGCAGGCGCTCGAAGGAGACGTCGACGCTGCCGTCGTCCACCGCCACGACCTCCCATGACAGGCCGGTGCCGTCGAGAGCTGCCGACAGCTCGGCGTGGAGAGGCCAGATGTTGTCCGCCTCGTCAAGAACGGGCACGACCACAGTGAGATCCGGCGGAACCATGTCGAAACCAGGCCCATGATAGCGTGCCGGCCGTCTCGGCGAGCAGGCCGGCAGTGGCGCCGCCGGGGCGGTTCCTCAGTACCGGTAGCTGTCCGGCTTGTAGGGGCCGTCGGCAGGGACGCCGATGTAGGCGGCCTGCTCGGGGGTGAGGCGGGAGAGCCTGGCGCCGAGCTTGGCGAGGTGGAGGCGGGCGACCTCCTCGTCGAGGTGCTTGGGCAGGGTGGTGACGCCCACCGGACGGCGGTGCTGCCAGAGGTCGATCTGAG
>CAZKKP010000268.1:0-5889 GCA_964553295.1 uncultured Thermoanaerobaculia bacterium
CGCCACTGCCCACCCGGCCGCCGCCGCCGACCGCCACGCCGCGGCCGGACGGGCTGCCGCCGCCGCGGCCCTTCGACCGCCAGTTCATCGGCCACTTCGGCCCGGCCCGACTCAAGGTGGCGGCGCTGCGCCGGCAGGGCGCCGGCGAGGACGCCCGGGCCGAAGTCGAGGTCGCCACCGAGGGCTCGGTACTCGACGGCTACTACATCATCCGATCGATCGGGCTCGAGTCCCTCGACGTCGGTTTCGTCGGATACCCGCAGACGGAGATTCAACGTGTACCACTGGTCGAGAACTGAGCATCGCACCCTCGTCGCCTGCATTCTGGCGGCCGTCCTGGTGGTCGGCGCCGGCTGCGCGTCAGGTCCGGGGAAGCAGGCCGAAAAGGCGGCCGTCCACCAGAACTGGGACGCCGCGGTCTTCTACTACCTCGAGGCCCTCGCCAACGACCCGGACAACCTCGAGTACCGCAACTCCCTCACCCGGGCTCGCCAGAAGGCCGGCCAGGAGCACTTCCGCCGCGGCACCGCCCTGCGCCAGCTCGGCAGGCTCGCAGTCGCCCGCGACGAGCTGCAAATGGCGGTGCAGCTTGACCCGACGCACCAGTTCGCCGAGCAGGTGCTGCGCGAGGTCGAGGCCGACCTCAAGGTGCTCATGCAGCCCGACGGCGACCGGACCCTGGACGAGCTCAAGCGCCAGGCGCGCGAGGCCAAGGTCAAGCCGCCGGTCCTCGACCCGTCCTCCAAGGAGCCGATCACCCTCAACTTCCCGCAACCCAAGCCGGTCAAGGAGATCTACAGCGCCCTCGGCAAGGCCTACGGCTTCAACGTCACCTTCGACCCCAAGCTGAAGGACGACCGGCTGTCCATCGAGCTCAGCCAGGTCAGCGCCGAGCGGGCGCTGGAGATCGTCATGCAGGCCGCGGGCCACTTCTACAAGGTGCTCGACCCCAAGACCATCGTCGTCGCCGACGACACGCCGCAGAACCGGCGCGACTACGAGGACCTGGTCATCAAGACCTTCTTTCTGTCCAACGGCGACGTCAAGGAGGTCGACAAGCTGCTGCGCTCGCTCATCGAGGCGCGCCGGCTGTCGACCAACGAGCAGCTCAACGCCATCACCCTGCGCGACACCGCGGACAAGGTGGCCATCGCCGAGAAGCTCATCACCACCAACGACAAGGCCAAGGCCGAGGTGCTGGTGGACGTCGAGCTGCTCGAGGTCAACACCACCAACCAGTCCAACCTGGGGATGACCCTGTCTACGTATGCGTTCACCTTGAGCGCAGATCTCGACATGGTCAACCCCGACAGGCCGGGTGGTGGCCTCTACCTCGACGACCTCAAGAACATCTCGCGCGAGAATCTGTTCATCAACGTGCCCAGCGTGCTCATTAACCTCATCAAGTCGTCGAGCCGGGCAACCGCACTCGCCCAGCCGCAGATGCGCATCACCGAGGGCGAGAAGGGCACGGTGCACATCGGCCAGCGCGAGCCGATCCCGGTGACCTCGTTCAACACCGCCTACCAGGGCCAAGCCGGGGCGGTCACGCCCATCACCTCGTTCCAGTACCAGGATATCGGCATCAAAATCGATGTCGAGCCGCGAGTTCACCACAACCGCGAGGTCACCCTCAAGCTCACGGTTGAGGTGTCCGCGATTGCTGGCGAGCGAAGCTTCAACACGGCCGACAACGCCCAGAAGCTGCCGATTATCGGCACCCGCAACATCACCACCGTCATCCGACTGCGAGACGGTGAGACCAACATGCTCGTCGGGCTCTTCAAGGAGGACGCCAGCGAATCCACCACCGAGACACCCGGGCTGTCCGCGATTCCGGTGATCGGCCGGCTCTTCACCAACAAGGACAAGAGGCGGGCCACCACCGACCTGGTGCTCACCCTGACACCCCACATCCTGCGCTTCCCCGACATCACGGAGGAGGACCTGGCGCCGGTGTGGGTCGGCACCGAGAGCCGGATCTCCTACTTCGGCGGCGCCTCGCCGAGGGTCCACTCGGGCAGCGCTCCGCAGGGGCCGTTCGACGCCGGCGGCGCCGGCGAGGAGGCCAAAGCCGCCGGGGAGGAGGAGATCCCCACCGACACACCCTATCGCATCCGCCGCTCGTCGGTCCGGGCGCCGACGCCCCGGCAGATCGAGCCGCCGACGCCGCAGCCGTCCGGCGGCATCGAGCTGGTGCCGGGCCAGGGCAGCAAGAGCCTGGATCTCGGTGGCCCGGCGGAGACGCCGTTCGACCCCGACCTGCCGCCGGTGCTGCTCAACCTGGAGCCGGCGGTGGTCTCGCTGCAGCCCGAGCAGGGCGCCTACCTGCAGCTCGTGGCTCGCGGCGGCGCCGCGAGCTACCGGCTGCCCTTGACCCTGTCCTTCGACCCCTCCAAGGTCGCCATCGTGGGCCTCGAGTTCGCCGACTCCGTGGTCGTGATGGACGAGGGACTCGACGCCGAGGCCGGTGTGCTCGTGCTCGACCTGGCCGTGATCCGAGGCGGCGAGCTGCCGAGCGTCCTGGCGGCAGTCGAGCTCGTCGCCCGCGAGCCGGGGCCGGCGCCGCTGGTCTTCAGTACCGCCGGCGCCTTCACCAGTGGAGGTGCGCGGATCCCCGTCGCGACCGGCGACGGGGCGGTGTTCGTGACCATCCCGCCGGGCGCTCAGGGATCCCGGTGGGCGCCGTGAGGCCGTGATGAGCACGATCCCACGGCTCGAGCGCCCCGGCAGCGCCGGCTTCATGTCCCGGCTCGGCCGGCGGCGGCAGCAGGGCTTCACCCTGGCCGAGCTGGTCATGGTGGTGGCGTTGATCGCACTGCTGTCGGGGATGGTGCTGCCGGTGGCCAAGTTCACCGTGAAGCGGCGCAATGAGGCCGAGCTCCGCCTCGCCCTGCGTCAGATGCGGACCGCCATCGACGAGCACAAGCGGATGTCGGACCAGGGGATGATCCCGGTCAAGATCGGCGGCGAGGGCTACCCGGAGAGCCTCGAGATCCTGGTCGAAGGCGTCGACGTCGTCGGCCAGCAGGTCAAACGGAAGTTCCTCCGCCGTATCCCGCTCGACCCGATGACCAGGGAGGCGGAGTGGGGGTTGCGGTCTTACCAGGACGAGCCCGACTCGAGCTCCTGGGGGAGGCAGAACGTCTACGACGTGTACTCGCTGTCGGACGGCACCGGTCTCGACGGCACCGAGTACAAGGACTGGTAGCGTCATGAAAGGTCACCACGCGCGCGGCTTCACCCTGATCGAGCTGATCATCGTCATCGCGATCATCGGCATCCTGGCGACCATCGCCCTGCCGGCGATGCGCAACGCCCCGGAGCGGGCCAAGGAGGCAGTGTTGCGCGCCGACCTGTATCAGATGCGCTCGTGCATCGACCAGCACCTGGCGGACAAGGGCTACTACCCCGAGTCGCTGCAGACCCTGGTCGACGCCGGCTACCTGCGCGCGATCCCGGTCGACCCGATCACCAAGAGCGCCTCCACCTGGGTCGAGATCCCGGTGAGCGCGACCGTCGCCGACGAGCTCGAGCCGATCGTCGACGACCTCGCGCCACCCTCGGGGGGCATCATGGACATCCGGTCCGGGGCCGACGGCGTCGGCCTCGACGGCAGCCTGTACTCGGAGTGGTGACCGCGGTGTCCGGCGAGCGCGGCGTGCGGCGGCGGCGGGCCGAGGGCGGCTTCACCCTGGCGATGTTCGTGATGGTGGTGGCGATCATCTCGATCATGCTCGGGGTGGCGGTGCAGTCGGTCGAGTTCTCGATGCGTCGCGAGCGTGAGGCCGAGCTGATCTTCCGCGGCCAGCAGTACGTCGAGGCGATTCGACTGTACCGCGCGAAGTACGGCCGCTACCCGATGCGCATGCAGGAGATCTGGGAGGCGAAGCCGCGGGTCGTGCGCAAGAAGTGGAAGGACCCGATCACCGACTCGGAGGCATGGGGCCTGATCTTCGTCGGTCAGGACAACGTCGCCGGCCTGCGCAGCGGCCAGAGCGGCGGCGTGCTGCCGGCGCAGACCCCGGGCGCCTTCGGAGAGGACGAGAAGGAGAGGGAGGGCGGCGTCGGACGCGACGGCCGGCAGGCGCCCGGTGAGGGCCTGCCCACCGGCGTGCAGCGCAGCCCCGAGGGCGAGCTCATCGGGCCGATCATGGGCGTGCGCTCGACCTCCTGTGACGAGAGTATCAAGATCTACGAGGGCCGTACCGCCTACTGCGAGTGGCAGTTCGTCCACCGTGACGACGAACGGCTGCAGCGCGGCGGCGGCGGCCGGCCGGGTCGAGGCATCCACGGCGGCGAGTACCCGACCCCGGTCCCCGGGGGCGGTGGCGGCGGTGGCGGTGGTCCGAGCTACGGGGTGACCCCCACCCGGTGAGGTCGGCGGTGGCCCTCCGGTCTTCTCGGTTTCACCACCGAGGCACAGCGCGGGCCTGCCCGCAATGGCTTGGTCGGCGATCGGTTGTGCGCTAGACTGCTCGGCCATGTCGGTCGAGCGCGTGCTGCCGCCGTCGTTGTTGGTCCGGTCGATGCCGGGGCGCCGGGTGGTGACGGCGGGGGTGTGGGTGCGCTGGGGCTCGGCCCACGATCCGGCGCCGCATGCCGGCGCCACGCACCTGGTCGAGCACCTGACGCTGCGGCGCTGCGGCGAGCGCAGCCGCAAGGAGCTCGCCCGCCTGGTCGACCGGCTCGGCGGCGACGTCGACGCCTGGACCTCGTCCGAGCTCATGGGGCTGTCGGTGCAGACCACGGTCGACGCTCTCGACGACGCCCTCGACCTGCTGGTCGACGCGGTGCTGACGCCGACCTTCGACCGGCTCGACGTCGAGCTCGAGCGCCGGGTCACCCTGGCCGAGCTCGAGATGCTCCGGGACGACCCGACCGAGCAGGTCGAGGACGCTCTCCTCGAGGCCTGCTGGGGGGACCACCCGCTGGCCCGGCCGGTGATCGGCTGGCAGTCGACGGTGGCGAAGCTGACGCCGGCCGCCCTGCGCCGCCACCATGCCCGCCTGGTCGAGCCGGGTCGGCTGCTGGTCGCGGTGGCGGGCGACGTCGATCCCGCGGCCGTCGCCCGACGGCTCGGTCGCCTGCCGCTGGCGCAGGCCGCCGAGCCGCCGCCGCTGCCGCCGCTGGCGTGGACCGCCCGTCACCTGCGGCTCGACCGCGAGGGCATGGACCAGGTGCACGCCCGGCTGGCCTTCCCGGCGGTCGCGGTCTCCGACCCGGCCACCGTCGCGGTCGGAGTGCTCAACCGTCTGCTCGGGGTCGGCGCCTCCAGCCGTCTGTTCCAGCGCCTGCGGGAGGACGAGGGGCTGACCTACGACGTCTGGTCGGAGGCCGTGCTGCGCGAGCTCGGGGGCCTGCTCGAGATCGGCTGGACGTGCTCGCCAGACGCCTTCGACGCGGCTCTGGCGGTGGCCCGCGAGGAGGTCGCCGCGATTGCCGCCGGCGCCTCCGACGACGAGGTCGAGGTCGCCCGGCAGGCGATCGCCCGCGGCCTCGAGATGGACCTCGAGTCCACCGGGACGGTGTGTGCCCTGGACGCCGCCGAGGTTCTCGAGCGCGGTCGCCGGCTCGATCCCGAGCGCATGCTCGCCGAGCTCGCCGCCGTCGACGGCGCGACGGTTCGCGCTCTCGCTGCCCGTCTCCTCAGACCCAAGGCCATGTCCTCGGCCCTCTTCGTGCCCTCCGGCTCGATCGCCCGCGTCGCCTGAGCGACCGGGAGCAGACGCAGGAACCACAGAGGCACAGAGACACAGAGAGAGGTCGGCGTGGTGATCCCGGACCGACCGTGGCGCGTCGGAGCGGTGATTCCAGACCTCCTGACATCCCCAAGCGAAGTTTCTGTGAGAGAGAGGGTTGACTTTTCTTGACGTTGTTGTAATATAT
>CAZKKP010000269.1:0-5879 GCA_964553295.1 uncultured Thermoanaerobaculia bacterium
GTAGCGGCCGCGGCAGGGCTCGACGGAAAGCCCCTCGAGCCGGGCCACGACGTACTCCTCGAGGGTGCAGTGGTCGATCGAGTCGAGCCCGGTCCTCAGGGCCGACCACACCCTGGCCTCGGAGGAGGCGCCGGCGCCGTAGTCGACCGAGCCGTGGCTCGAGATCACCCGTCCGGTCACGCCGCCGCCGCCGATCTTCCGGCCGAGCTCGTCGTAGCGGAAGCTCACCCCCGGCACCGCGTTCTCCGGCGGCTCGGCCACCGTCAGCCACTCGCGGACCAGGTTCGCCACCTCGGGCTGGCGGTCCGGGTCCAGGCTGCCGGGGCGCGAGGCGTCGACCCGCCCGGTCGCCGGTGGTTCGGCTGTCACGGGCCCGGTGTCCGTGACGGATCCCGCACCGCCCCCGGCGCCCGCCGCCTCGCCCCGCTCCTGACCCGCTGCCGCGCCCGCCGCCCCGCCTGCAGCGACGTCCGCGTCCTCGGCGATCGGCCCGGCCGTTTCCTCCACCTCCGGCCCGACCCCGCCGCCAGTCGGTCTTCCGGCCGGTCCCGGTCCGGTGTAGGGCCGGCTGGAGTAGATGGCGTAGCCGTAGGAGCGGAGGTTCAGCTTCTGTCCGCTGCTCCACGGGTGGCGGTCGTCGGTCAGGCTGTAGAACACCGGGATGACCCACAGGGTGGCCGGGTCGTGCAGGTGCCCGGCCAGGTCGCGCTCGGGGTCGCCGAAGCGCGCTCTCCGGTCGCCGCCCGAAAGCTCCAGGCGGACGGTGCACCTGCCCTCGGTGGGCTCGGGGTTGTAAAAAGGGTTGCCTTGCCACTGCGTCCACACCCAGTAGCCGCCGGTGCACCCCTCGGGCTTCTGCTCGAGCGGCGCCCAGAAGGAGGGGATCGCGTCGCCTTCCACGAGATGCCGGTCGGGCGGCACGGTGGTGGTGGTCACCAGCCGGTGCACGCCGGCCGTGAAGAAGAGCGGGAAGGATGCGCCCGAGGCTTCAATCACCTCGAGCCTGGCGTCGAGACTGCCCACCTTCAGGTACTCTGGCTGGAGCTCGGGCGGGAAGTCCACGCTCAGGCGGCTCGCCGCGCGCTGCTCCGGCCGGTCCGGCCGGGTCCGCCAGCGGGCGCGCATCTCGACCGTCGCACTCGAGCCCGAGACCCGCGGCGGGCCGATGGTCAGAGCTCCTGAGTAGGCGCTGCCGGGCAGCGGCAGCTCGGACACCTCCTCGGCCACGAAGCCGGCGAAGACGAGCCGCACGGCGGCCACCTCGAAGCTGCCCTCGTCCTGCCACTCGCCGTCGATGTACGGTGTCGCCTCGCCCTGGCCGAGCAACCCCGAGCCTTCCATCCGCACGTCCACGGTCTGCACCGTGTAGGTCCCCGGGCCCATGCGCGCCCTGGCCGGGTCGGGGTCGTCCCGGGGGTTCCACAGCTCGACCGGCACCGCGAAGCGGCCTGGTGAGCCCTCGACGGTGAACGGCAACGTCAGCTCGGGCGCGCCGGCCGCGCCCCGGTCCCGGAACTCGCCGCCCGCCACCCGGGCGCCGTTGGGGCCCAGGATCCGCCAGTTGAAGAACTGGTTCTCGCCGATCGGCTCGCGCAGGTCGCGGGCCGGGGTGAAGAACACCACGACCCGGTCGCTCGACAGCACCGGCGCCCGCTCCGGGTCGCAGTGCTCGAAGGCCCGCTCGACCGTGAACTCCTCGGGGGCATCCCCGCGGAGCGCGCACACCGCCACCGTGGCCTCGCCGGACGCCGGCGCCCGAGAGAACCGGATCGGGATCGCGATCTCCCGCTCCGGCGGGAACACCGCCTCGTGACGGGGCTGGATCCGCAGCACGATCCGGGCCTCCTCCCGGGCCTCGCCGGTCGCGCCCTCGGCGGCGGTGTCGAAGACGAGGCTCACCGTCTTCGAGTGCTCGCCCGGCGCGAAATCGAGCTCGGGGCCGCCCTCCCAGCGGAGGTTCCTGACGAACGCCGGCTGCTCGGTCACCGACACCACGAAGCGCTGGCCGCCCTCGTCCTGGGGACCGCGGTCCGACCAGCGGTGCACCACCAGCTCGAGGCGCAGGTCCTTGTGATCCCCCTCGAGCTGCACGGCCTCCGGCATCGGCAGCGCTTCCTCCCAGAACGGCGGCCCCGCCTCCCGGCGCTCCTGGGCGTCCGGAGCCGCCGCCGGCAGCCAGCACAGGGCAGCGGCCGCCACACAGCCCAGGAGAGGCGGGATGCCTCTCACCGCCGCATCCAGAACATCAGCCAGGGCGCCGGGTTGTCCACGTCCTGGAGTTCGGCGTGGCCGAGCACACTCTCGTAGATCGCCCTCATCCCGGACTGCACTGCCACACGATCGGCTTCGCTCAGCTCCTGATCGGGCGGGTAGCGCCGCCGCAGCTCCTGCTGCCTGGCCTCGATCTGGTCGAGCAACCGCTGCCGGCGCTGGCGGTCGGCCTCGATCCCCCGCCGGAGGTCTGCCAGGTGGTCCTCGGCGCTCAGTCTCTGATCCACGAGCCGCGTCCGGCCGCTCTCGTCCATGACCTCGACGACCCGCGCCGGGGGCTGCAGCATGGCCTTGGCGCCGACCGAGTCGTAGATGTCCGCGGCGGCGACCGTGGTGGCGATGCGGTGGGCGTCGGTGCGCACGGCCCGGATGGCGTCCTCGTCGCCGCTGGCCGCGGCCCGCTCGTGCTCGCGCTGCCACACCGCCGCCGTCTCGGCGAGGATCCGCGGCGCCATGTCCTGCATCCAGGCGGCGAGTGCGGCGGCGTTGGCTGCCCTGGTCTGGGTCGTGTCGCCGCCGACCACCGCCCAGGGGTCGGGGTTGTCGCCCTTCTGCTTCATGTTGGCGAGCATCCGCACCATCGACAGGTCCTCGGCACTGAAGATCGAGTGCGTGGCAGCCTGCAGCGCCTCACCCTCGAGACCGGCGGCCACCGCCTCGAGGCGCTGCCGCTGCTCACCGCTGCCCGCGGTCACCAGGGCCTCCACGTCCTTGGCGATCTGGGCGTGGTAGCTGGCGTCCGGGCCGCTGTCCTGGCGCCACTGCATGCGGTTGTTGTACAGCGCGTTGCCCAGGCCGTCGTGGCCCATCACGTAGGCGTCGACCAGTCTGAGGAAGTACTTGCTGTCCTTGAGCACCCCGTCGAGCTGCCGCATGCGCTGCTCGGGCGTCATCCGGGCCAGGCTGTCGGCGGTGCTCCGCGGATCGCTGAGGAAACCGAGGTGACGGGCCATGTCGAGGGCCAGACCGTAGCCCTCACGGGGCTCTGCGCGGGTCCATCGGCGGATCTCGCCGGCGTCGCCCCACAGCGCCTTGCCGCTGAAGGCGTAGTTGTTCATGGCCCACTTGCCGCCGCCCTCGGAGTAGAAGCGGGTGGCATCCTTGCGCTTGACCGCGGCATCCAGGATCAGCGTTCCGAAGGGGGTGTCCGCCGCATCGAGGCGGCCCGCGGGCTGGACGAAGGTCTCGGTGTCCATCGGCGAGCGCTGCTCCTGGGTGGCGAGGGGGAAGGCGCGCTCTGTGAAGAAGTCGAGGATCTGCTGCTTGATCTCGTTGTCGTTGGCGCCGGGGGCCACGAAGACCGTGAAGTCGATGTCGCCGAACAACCCCTGGTACTCCGGGTTGCCCTTGGCGGCGCCGCCCTGGACGATGGCCACCACCTGGTTGCCGAGGCCGGACGCCGCCATGAAGTCGTCGATCAGCCCCTGCACCATCTCGATCCGCCGTGCGTCGACCTGGTCGGCGATGGCGTCGATCTCCCCCGCCCGCTCGGGGTGGTTCTTTCTGGCCCGCCTCAAGGCGCTGCGGACGGTGTCGATGTCGAGCTCGGCGCCGAGCAGGCGGCGGCTCAGCCCCGTCGGGTCATTGGCGTCAACCAGGCGCCGGAGGTCCTCGACCGCCACCGACTCGCTGCGCAGCCGGGAGAGCACGTCGGCGGCAGCCGCGGCGCGGGCCGCGGCTCGCCTGGGGTCGGAGCCCTCCTCGGCATCGCGGAACCGGTTGCGCGCCTCGAGCTCGGCGACTCCGATGGCGATCCGGGCCGCCGACTCCACCAGCTCGTTCTCTGCCGCCAGCCGCCGCTCGAAGGAGTCGCCCGCGCCGGCGAGCAGCGCCGCGATCTCCGCGCGCAGCGCGACCTGCCCCGGCGCCGCGACGCGCTCGGCGATCTGGCGGACGATCTGCTCGCGCTGGAAGTCGAAGTCCGGGTCGTCTCCGATCTGCTCCAGGCGCCGCAGCAGCGGCTCGATCTCGGCCCTCTGGAACGCCTCGAGCTCGGCGATCCTGCGGCTCAGGGCCTCCTCGAGAGCCACGTCGGAGGCGCGGTCGAGCACCTGCTCCGGGGCGCCGACCAGCGGTCGCTCCCGAATGTTCTGCGACACCTCCTTGACGACGTCGTAGACGAGGTCCAGGGCGCTTTCGATCTCGCCTTCAGTGAACTGGTGGTCGAGGCCCGCCAGGACCTGGGCCGCGGTCGACTTCGCGGCGCCCTCGAGGCCGCTCTGGAAGGTGTTGAACACGCCCTGCTCGGAGAACACCCCGGCCCACGGGTTGAGCTTGCCGTAGATCTTCCCGGCGAGGTCCACGTCCCCGACATCCCGCGGAAAGCGGATGCCGACCCAGTCGGAGAGGTTCGCGACGATGCTGTCGGCGATCGCGTCGCTGGCCAGCGACAGCACCGTTTCCCTCACCACCGACTGGTACAGCCCGGTGTAGACGACGACCAGCTCGCGCCGGACGGCCTCGGCCTCGAAGGCGTGGGCGACCCGAGAAAGGTCGACGGTCTCGGGCTTGATCCCGAGCAGCCGACGCCGCTGCGCCTCGAGCCCCTCGAGCGCGCGGGTCTGCTGGGCCGCCGCCCCGTAGTCCCCGGTCAAGGCGAAGCCCGCCAGCTTCGCGGAGGCGGCCCGCACCGCGAGGTCGGCGGACTCGAGATCCTGCCGGCTCTGCACCGCAGTGAGCTGGGTCTGGCCCGCCGGGGTGAGCGCACGGCGGTTCAGCTCGCGCTGCCGGGCCACCACCAGCCGCTTTTCGAACTCGAGCTCGTGGTCGCGGATCCGGCGGTAGGCGTTCGCATACTCGCTCGAGCCGTTGAGCAGCGCAAGGTGGTCTGACTCGTGGATGTCGAGCCAGCGTGCTTTCATCCGGCCGTAGTCGAAGCCCACCGTCTCCAGCGCGTTGACCACCGTCATCAGGCTCTGCTGCTGGCGCACCAGGGCCGCGAGGTAGTCATCCTGCTCCTGGATGTTGCCGTACAGGTAGTCGATGGTCTGGGTGACCGCGGTCGGCAGGTTGTAGACCGTCCACAGGCCGCTGAGAACCGGCATGTTGCTGATGAGCTGGTCGGAGGCGCCGACCAGCGCCGGCGGCGGCCGGCCCGGTTTGAAGATTTCTTCGAAAGACGCGTAGGTCAGCTTGAGTTCCGGGTTCTCGACCGGCAGGCCGCGCATCGCCGCCACCCGCACCGCGGCGCGTCGCGCATTGGCCTCGAGCTCGAAGGCCGCGGCGCGGAGCAGCAGCGCGTTGCGCTGGGACGACAGCTCGCAGAACGGCTCGAGCAGCCACGGCAGGCCGCCGTTGGTCGCCTGGATGAAGTCACCGTCCTCGAGCAGGGCGCGCAGGGTGGTGGGCGCCCGTCGTCCGAGCGGCGAGGCCATCGGATCACCGCGGACCAGCGCCTCGAGATAGGGCTTCGCTGCAGCGGTGCTGGTGATCTCCTGCCGCAGGGCGCCGAGCAGCGCCATCTGCCGCTTGATCTCCGCGACCTGCTCCAGGTGCTGCTCCCAGGCCTTCTCGACCGAGGTCTTGACCGTGCCGCCGAACAGCCCGACCGCCGGCTTGAAGGCCACCTCGGTGAGCACGTCCTGGACCGGGGTCGTGATGGTGACGCT
>CAZKKP010000270.1:0-5826 GCA_964553295.1 uncultured Thermoanaerobaculia bacterium
CGCCCGCTGGAGCCTGACTGGCGCCGAGGCTGTGCTCCGCCTCCGCGCCCTCCGCACACGCGGAATACCATCGGGTTGGTAAAAGTGGAAAAGGAACTTCCTGGCCCTGATCCACTAGCGAGGAGACAACATGAGGATTCGCGTACCGAGCGGTCCTGTCCTGCTGCTGGTCGCCATGCTGCCGGGCTCCCCTGTTCTCGGATCTGAGCCGAGTGGATCGATCGAGGGCCGGGTACGGAGCACCTCGAACGAGGTCGTCACCGAGGCACAGATCGCTGTGCAGCCGGGGAGGGCCGACGTGACCGTCAATGCTGACGGATCGTTCGAGATCCGCGGCCTCACTCCAGGCTCCTATCGCCTGACCGTCAGTGCTGATGGCTAGTCGCCGTACACCCAGATCGTTGCCGTCACCGCTGGTGAGACGGTCGAGCACGATGTCGTCCTGACCCCGGCGTTCCGATCTCTCGGCGAGATCACGGTGAACTCGAGCTTTTCCCTCAACCGGCGCGACCCATCACCCGGCGTGGCCCTCGACCGCCAGCAGCTCCTCGAGCTGCCCCATCTAGGCGACGACGTGATCCGTGCCCTCCCGCTGCTCCCTGGGGTGGCCTCCGGCGACTCCTCGGCCCAGTTCAATGTCCGCGGTGGCCTCTTTCGCGAGCTGCTCTTCCAGCTCGACGGGCTCGAAATCTACGAGCCGTTCCACCTCGAGGACTTCGGAGGGGTCTTCTCCATCATCGATCCGCGTCTCCTCGACGAGGTGCGGCTCCTGCCCGGTGGCTTCACGGCCGAGTACGGCGATCGCTCCGCGGCCGTTCTGGATCTCAGGACCGTGGAGCCCGGCGGAGACTTCACGGGCGAGGTGGGGATCAGCTTCATCACCATGTGGGTCAACGGGCAGGGAGGTTTCGCCGACGACCGGGGGCGCTGGTTCACCTCGCTGCGCCGTGGCTATCTCGACCTGATCCTGGACCTGGTGGGCCCGGAGGAGGAGGAGACCGAGCGCCGCGAGGGCAGCGGGCCCGCCTACTACGACTTCAACGCCAAGCTGTCCTACGACCTCAGCGAAGGCCACCGGCTCACCGGCCGCATCCTGTGGTCCGAAGACACCAACGACCAGGAGGAGTGGGAGATCGAGGACGGTGTGGAGGAGTACGAGTTCTTTGACACCAGCTACGGCAACACGTCGTTCTGGCTGGTGGACGAGTGGGTTCTCACGGACTCCGTCTTCGTGACCACCTTGCCCTCGGTCAATCGGGTGGATCGGGATCGGATCGTGGCGGGCGAGGACTACAACGGCACGAGCAGCATCCGGGACGTTCGGGAGTCGACGGTCCTGGGCCTGCGCCAGGACTGGAGCTTCCAGGCCTCGACATCGCACTTCCTGAAATGGGGAGTGGACGTGCGCCGCTACGACGCCACCTACGACTATCGGAACGAGTTCGTGCACTTCGACGGGGTACCCCAGGGGCGAGTCTTCGCGGGGGAGTTCACGGGCACCAACTACGGTCTCTACGTCGCCGACCGCTTCCGCGTCAGCGACAGACTGACCGCAGAGATCGGCGCCCGCTGGGACCGCAGCGGGCTCACCGACGAGGACCACCTGAGCCCACGTCTCAACCTGGCCTGGTCGCCCGGCGAACGCACCGTCGTGCGTGCGGGCTGGGGCCACTTCTACCAGAGCCACCGTCCTTCCGAGCTGCAGGTCGAGGACGGCGAGACCGAGTTCTCCACCGCCGAACGGTCGGAGCACCGGACGCTGGGCCTCGATCACTGGTGGCCCGCGAACTCGGGCTTCTGGGACCTTCGGGTGGAGGCCTACCAGCGCCGAATGCAGGACCTTCGGCTGCGATACGAGAACCTCTTCGATCCCTTCCCGCTGTTTCCCGAGACATCCTACGACCGCTACTCCATCGCTCCCGAGTCGGCCGAGGCCGTCGGTCTGGAGCTGTTCCTCAACCGGCGCGGTGGCGGGCGCTTCGACTGGTGGGTCAACTACAGCTGGTCCGAGGTCACCGACCGCATCGACGGGCGGGACGTGCCCCGGCAGTTCGACCAGACCCACGCCGTCACCCTCAGCGCCACCTGGCGACCGAGCCCCGTGTGGACGGTGGCCGGCGCCTGGATCTACCACACCGGTTGGCCGACCACCGCCGTCGCCGGCGAGTTGGTGCACACCCCCGAGGGCGAGACCACGATCGTCCCAGTACTGGGACCGATCAACGACGAGCGTCTTCCCGACTACCATCGACTCGACCTGCGGGTCTCCCGCCGCTTCCAGCTCGAGCGCCGCGGCGCCGTCGAGCTCTTCCTGGACATCCAGAACGCCTACGCCCGGAGGAACGTCGCGGGCTACGAGGTCGACGATCGCGCCTTCTCGGTCGATGGGAACGGTGAGGTGGTCTACACCCCGCAGCCGGAGGAGTGGCTCGGGATCCTGCCCTCCTTCGGCATCAGCTGGAGCTTCTGAATCTGGTGCAAGTGGGCCTTTAGGTTCTTAGGATTTCTGCACATCACTCATTTAAAAGCACTTGAAGTCGACCATGCGGACACACCCGTTTCTGAAGGCCGCCGCACGCCAGGCAAATCCTCGGATCCTGAAGACCTTTTGAGACCCTTCTGGAGCGGACTCGATGTTGCTGTGCCCACCACCCGAGCTTGACGGTCGCCGCGCACTCGGCATGCACGATTTCGTTGGGCCAGGCACCCGATCTGGCTCCGCTGGCTACCGACGACGGCGGAGCACCTCCCTGAGGACGCGCGCATCCTCCTGATGCCGGGGATGGTCGATGGCTGACTTGATCTCGAGCAGGCTCTCGAGGTCGATCCAGTTGGCCAGCGCCCGTCCATAGGGGCTCTGGATGCGGCGTGGCCAGACGTCGACAAAGCTCAGCGCCACGACCCCACGGAGCAAGTCGATGCGGTTCGGCGCCACGCCGAGCTGCAGCACCTCGTCAAGGTCTTCGACCGTCATCGTCGCGGGGCTGCCAAATGCCTCGAGCGCCTGGTTTGCCCGTCTGACGTTGTCCGGATCGGGATCGACCCAGATGTCGATATCTTTGGTGTACCTCGGCTTGGCGTGGAAAATGAAGGCCAGACCGCCGACGATGAGGTATCGGACCCGGTGCTCGGCCAACAGCTCGAGGAGATCCTCGTAGTCCTGGACCGTCTCCACCGCTCACGTCCCCGAGGCGTTCGCGGCCCGGCGCGACGCTTCGACCAGCTCGACCTCGCGAAGGATCGCAACCAGCGCCGACAGCCGCTCCTGGGGTGTCCGCCGCTGCCAGTAGTCGAGGTCCCACCGTTCGGCGTCCTCGAACGACGTTGCCCGGTGTACCTCCATGCACCGGCGACGGTTCCGACTCCGCTTCTCAAGACTCATTTCAGGCAGTAGTTTAGCACGCAGGATGCGGCGGAGGGGCGGTCCACAGTGGTGCCACCCTCGATCACAACCCGCGCCCGCCGAGGCATACCCCAATCTCAACTCAAGATCCTCGGATCCCAAAGCCTGGCTCCGCTGGCAGGTCGGTTTCCTGTTCTGTACCTTCGTCTCCCTCACGGGCAAGATCTGGTACTGGCTGGAGACCGGGCGCCTGAGCACCGTCCGGGAGATCAAGCGGCTGGAACTCCTCGTCGCCCATCTCGCGGCGGATCGTCTGTCCCGACCGCAGGTGTGAGCACCGTCAGCTCGGGGTCGAGGCCGCCCTCGTACAGCCACAGGTGAGTCATCATCGACGCGATGAACGTGCCGACGAAGAGGCCGCGTGCGGGGTCGAACCCGAGGGTCATGACGGTCGTCCCGGCGCCGCCGCCGGGCATCTCGCAACGGCCTTCGCAGAGCACCCACAATCCGCCGAGGGAGCGCACCGACTCGGTACCTCAGAGCTTCGTCGGCTCGGCCCCGGGCGCCATCACTACCTCGCTCTCGACCTCCCACTCGCCGACCAGTTGCTCGAGCCACCGATGCTGGGGTTGCGGGTTCGTTTCCATGAGGGGTTCCTCCGCCGGAGGTCAACAGCGTTCCGGGCCGCTCTACTCCCATGCGGCCTCGAGATCCTGCGCATGCCAGGTCAGACATTCGCGACAATGCCCTCCAAACTCGATGGGAGAGCCTTCCAGACCCCTCCAGAGACGACTCCTCTCCAACAATGTCGGCCTTGTCTGACCTGGCACCGCTCAGCGGTCCTGGAGGGCCGCAACTCCGGGCAGCTCACGGCCCTCGAGGAACTCCAGCGAGGCGCCGCCGCCGGTGGAGACGTGGGACATCCTCGCGGCGACACCGGCCTTCTTCACCGCCGAGGCGGAGTCGCCGCCGCCGATGACGGTGGTGGCGCCGCTGGAGGCGAGCAGACGGGCGATGGCGAAGGTGCCCTCGGCGAAGCGAGGCATCTCGAAGACGCCCATCGGGCCGTTCCACACCACCAGGCGGGCGCCGAAGAGGGCAGACGAGAATGCCTCGACGGTGCGGGGGCCGATGTCCAGGGCGCGCCAGCCGGCGGGCACGGCGTCGGCCGCCACCACCTGCGAGGCGGCGTCCGCTGCGAAGCGGTCGGCGACCACCAGGTCGACCGGCAGCAGCAGGCGCTCTCCAGCCCAGCCGAGGATCTCCTGTGCCTGGTCCACGGCGTCAACCTCGACCATGCTGTCGGCCATGTCGTAGCCATGGGCGGCGAGGAAGGTGTTGGCCATGCCACCGCCGACGAGGAGCCGGTCGCAGCGGGCGAGAAGGCTCTCGATGACGGCGATCTTGTCGGAGACCTTGGCGCCGCCGAGGATCGCGACGAAGGGCCGCTCGGGGTCGGTGGTGGCGCGGCCGAGGAACTCGAGCTCCTTCTCCATGAGGAAGCCCGAGACCGCGGGCAGGTGGCGGGCGACCCCCTCGGTGGAGGCGTGGGCGCGATGGGCCGAGCCGAAGGCGTCGTTGACGTAGACCTCGCCGAGGACCGCCATGCGCCGGGCGAGCTCGGGATCGTTCTTGGTCTCGCCCGGCTGGAACCTCACATTCTCGAGCATCAGCACCTCGCCGGGGCGGAGGGCCTTCGCCATGGCCTCGACCTCGTCGCCGACGCAGTCGGGGGCCATTCGCACCGGGCGCTCGAGCAGCTTCGCCAGCGCCTCGGCTATCGGCGCCAGCGACAGCTCGGGGTCGGGGCTGCCCTTGGGCCGGCCGAGGTGGGACATCAGCACCAGCGAAACGCCCTGGTCGAGGACGTGGCGGATGGTCGGCAGGGCGGCTCGGATGCGCTTGTCGTCAACGACCTCGCCGTCCTTCAAGGGGACGTTGAAGTCGACGCGCATCAGCACCCGGCGACCTGCAAGCTCGAGGTCGCGGACGGTCTTCTTGGCCATGGTCGTCTCCCGTCGTGCGGCCGGTCAACCGACCTCAGAGGGCCTTCGCCATCAGCGCCGCGAGGTCGGCGGTGCGGACCGAGTAGCCCCACTCGTTGTCGTACCAGGTGACCACCTTGAGGAAGTCGTTCGACTCCTTGCCGAGCACCATGGTGAAGGGCAGGTCGACCGCCGAGGAGTGCGGGTCGCCCTTGAAGTCGACGCTCACCAGAGGCTCATCGACCGCGGCGAGAATGCCCTTCATCGGACCGGCCGCGGCATCGCGGAAGGCTTGGCGGAGCTCGTCGGTGGTGGTCGGCTTCTCCACATGGACGGTGAAGTCGACGATCGAGACGGTCGGCGTCGGCACCCTGAGGGCGTAGCCGTCGAACTTCCCCTTCAGGTCGGGGATCACCAGCGACAACGCCTTGGCGGCCCCGGTGGTGGTCGGGATGATGCTGACCGCGGCCGCCCGCGCCCGGCGCAGGTCGGAGTGCG
>CAZKKP010000271.1:0-4367 GCA_964553295.1 uncultured Thermoanaerobaculia bacterium
CCTCAACCACACCAGCCTCGCCGAGGTGCTGCTCGCCGGCTACGCCGACCCGGTGCTGCTCTGGCGCTTCGCCCGCCACGGGGTGCTGCCGATCGCCGAAAAGACCATGAAGCGCCGCATCGGCGTGTTTTTCGGCATGCTCGTGCGCCATGTCGTCGTGGTCACCCGGCAGCGCGACCAGAGCTGGGACAACGTCCTCAACAAGGTGGACACCCGTTCGGTCGTGATCATCCTCCCCGAGGGGCGGATGAAGCGCCGCAACCTGCTCGACTCCAGCGGCCGGCCCCTCACCGTCCGCGCCGGGATTGCCGACATCCTCGAGGCCCTTCCCGGCGGCCGCATGCTGCTGCTCTACAACGGCGGCATGCACCACATCCAGGTCCCGGGCGAGGGCTGGCCGAAGGTATTCAAGCCGATGCGGGTGCGCTTCGAGCTCGTCGACATCGCCCGGTACAAGGCCGAGGTGATGGGGCAGCCGGACGCGGAGAGCTTCCAGCAGGCCGTCGTACGGGACCTGACCCGGCGGCGCGACGCCCTGTGCCCGACCGCCGAGCCCGGCGGCGCCGTACCGGACCTCTTTCACTGAAGGTCCCTCCCTCCCCCCTCACGCGACCGATCCCGACTCGGCCGCCCGCCGCCCGCGCGGGCGGGCGTCAGGGGGCACGCCTACCCACCCGCGGGCGCGACTCTGCCCGACTCATGGGGCGCTCGAGCGCGCGGAGAGCGCGCCACTACCTGGCACGGGCGGCCTCGAGCTCGGTGAAGAGGGTTCGGGTGCGCTCGGAGTCTTCGTAGCCGACCACCACGAACCCCTCCGAGAGCTTCACGACGAGGTACGGCGGATGCCCCAGGTCGAGGTAGAGCTGTCCCTCGCCCCATTCGGCGAGGCGAAACCAGCCGCGGCGACTCCTGCCGGCGGCGAAGCCGTGGGTCCGCGCCTGGATGGTCGGCAGGCGCGCCTCGAGGGTGACGCTCGTCATCTCGTCGAAAGCGTAGACGTGATCGGTGAACGTTCCTTTGACGACCAGGGCGTCGTTCGTCACCCTGACCTCGGGAGGCCGCTGCCCCCTCAGGATGGCAACCCCGATGCCGGCGGACAACGCCAGAAGCAGAACGACGAGCACCACGACTCCGGCGAGCGCCCTGGAGCTTGCCTGCGCGTTCTCTTCCGGCGACAGCGGCGCCGGCTCGCCCCTCGCCGCAACAAGCGCCGCGAAGAGCGCGTCGGGTTCATCGGTGCCCACCCGGAACCGGCGGCCATCGTGAAACACGAGCTCGACCGCGGAGAGCCCGGACACGTTGAACATCGTCCCCCCGGGAATCAGCCGGATTCCCCAACCGTAGTACCAGGGGTTCTGCACCCTGCGGAACGTGCGCACTTCGGACAGGTCGATTCGCCTGCGGATGAGCCCGATGGTGAAGGCCGCAACCAACCGCTCGTCGTCGACCGTCACCGTGAGGGTAGTGAAGAGTAGGAGCACCGCGAGAATCGCTGCCGCGATGATGCCGCCGACGGCAGGCAGCGAGCCGACCGTGAACGCGACGACCATGACGGCCACCGGCACCGCCGGAATGATGACGAGCCACCCCACCTGAGTGTGACGATATTCGCTGGCCATGCGTCCTCGTGGGTATCGAGGCGCCCATTCTACCAGCTCCGCCGGGGTCCGAGCTGCCGGCGTCGCGCTGCGAAGGTCACCCAGAATCGTCAGATGCTCGAGCACGGTGCCCTGGCACGCCGTGCCGCCGGCGAGGTGGGCGGCCATGCCCCGCCCGTACACCTCGCGATCGACCCAAACGACGTCGAGCACCGGCACGACGCTGCGCTGGAAAGTCTGGAGCCGCTGCCGTTTTCGGTCGCCGAGCTCGAGGGGCGCCCGGCGCTCAGCCCAGGAGACCTCGAGAGTGGGAGATGGCCGGCGCAGCCCCACTGCCGACTCGACCGCGACGCGACGCTGTTCTCCGGGACCTTTCCACCCATCCACGACCGTCGCCTCGAACCCGCGACCTGGCTCGACGGGTACCTCAGAACGTATGTCGAGCGTGACGTCAGGACCCTGGCGAACGTCGGCAACCTCGAGACCTTCCTTCGCTTCCTCAGCCTCTGCGCCGGGCGCTCCGGACAGCTGCTGAACAGGTCCTCGCTGGGCGCCGACGCCGGGGTGGATCAGACCACAGTCGGACGGTGGATCTCGATCCTCCAGGCGAGCTACGTCGTCGACCTCTTGCGGCCGCACTTCGAGAGCTTCTCCCGGCGGCTTGTGAAGACCCCGAAGCTGTACTTCACCGACACGGGGTTGCTCTGTCGTCTCCTGGGCATCCGTTCCGCCGACGACCTGCGAAGCCACCCGCTGCGAGGCACGATCTTCGAGACCTTCGTGGTCAGCGAGCTTCGCAAGCTCTATCTGCACCACGGCGCCAGGGCGCCGCTCTACTTCTGGCGAGACTCCAACGGCCGCGAGATCGACATCCTGGTCGAGGTCGGCGGGCGACGAATTCCGATCGAGGTCAAGTCCGGCGAAACGGTGGCCGGCGATTTCCTCAAGGGTCTCGAGCGCTACCTCGCGCTGTCGGGCGACGCCTGGGGCGCGCTGGTCTACGGCGGCGCGGAGTCCACCGAGCGCCGGGGCCACCGTATCCGCCCCTGGTACGCCTGCAGCTGAAGGTTGCGGCAGGCGAGGGGCGCCGGCGCTGGCCCGGACTCTTCATCAGAGTTCGCGGCGAGGTGCGGTAGGCGTCGTGCATCTCGGCGTCCTCGCAAGATGAGCGAGCGCAGGCATACGTGCGGATTGTCGAGCGAGCGAAACGAGAAGACGCCGACAGGTGCGGCGTATCCCGCGCCGCAGCAGGACTCTGGCGCCGGTGGGTCAGGCATTCCCGACCGTGTCGGCTTGGTCTGGCCTGGTCAACACCTGCGGACTCCGCTCCAGCCACTCCTCGAGGGTCAGGCCGGGGACCAACTCCATGGCGAAGAAGCCATGGCCGTCCGGAGTGTGGCCGGACTCGTAGATGGCGGCGGTGTTGGGGTGCTTGAGCCGGCCGAGAACCCCGGCCTGGCGGTGGAACATGCGGCCGTGCAGGTCGTCGACGTAGTGCCCTGGCGCATCACCCCGAGGGCAGCACGGCGGCGGGGGTGCTGCTGCTCCGCCTCCCAGACCACACCCGTGCCGCCCCGGCCGAGGAGCCCGACGATGCGGCAGCCGCCGGTCGTCTCCGGCATCACCGGTCGGGCGTGGCCGCACGCCGGTCGTGCCGCGGGACTGCCGCGGACCGTGGAGAGACTCGGTTCGGGGCCTTTACAGATCGTCGGAGGGGTGTTATCGTGCAACTGCGACTGAGATCCGATAAAAAAACGAGGGAGGTCACATGGCGACGAAGAAGGCGGTTCTTGCACTTGCGGTGGTTGGGTTGATGGGGGCTTCGGTCGCGATTGCCGACGTCTTGACGCTGACCAGCAGCCCCAACGCGGCGATCCTGCCGGACAACGGCTGCGTCGACGATGCCACAGGCACCGGCGACGGCGGCATCACCGACGTCATCAGCTTCCCCGCGATCGCGACGATCGCCGACGTCGACGTGGCGGTGGAGATCACCCACACCTGGCGCTCAGACCTGCAGATCGGCCTCAGCTTCTCCGGCGGCGGCGGCACCATCGTGCTTGCCAACAACCATGACGCCTCGGGCGACAACTACTACGCCACCTTCGACGACGAGGGCGCTGCCCCGTGCGGCGACGCCGCGAACTGCGGAACTGCAGGGAACTGCGCCGCCGCTCCAGGCCCGATCTGCCAGCCCGATGTTGCGCTGTCGGCCTTCGACGGCCTGTCGGCAACGCCTGGCGACTTCACCCTGGCGATCTGCGACCGGGCCGCGGGAGACCTGGGCACGCTGCTGTCGTGGTCGGTGACGGTCGACGCCGCCACGGTGCCGGTCGAGCTGATGGGCTTCGACGTCAGCTGACTCGAGCCGAATCCGTCTCCCACCAACCGGGACGGGCTTCGGCCCGTCCCTTGCTGTCGTCTGCGGGGGAACCATGGTGCGATCGCTGCAAGCTCTGGCCCTGTTCGTGATCTGGACGTTCAGCGGCGCCCTTCCGACCGCCGATGGCGGCGAGCTCCCGCTGGCACGCTGGAAGGGTGGCGAGCTCAGGGTGGCCAGGTTCCTCGAGGAGTACGACCCGGACGGCGAGCTGCTGCGCAGCGGCGGCGCCGAGCTCGAGTCGGCGGTGTGCAAGGCGAGCTTCCTCGAGATCTACCGGCCGCTCGCGCTCCGTGACGGGCTCGACCGCGACCCGGAGATGCTGGCGGAGCTGGCTGCCTGGCAGGAGCGGCACCTCGCGGCGCTGTACCGGCGCCGGCATGCGCCGA
>CAZKKP010000271.1:4377-5765 GCA_964553295.1 uncultured Thermoanaerobaculia bacterium
CTGCGCGGGCGACGACCTCGATCGGACGTCCTGTCGGGCGCGGGTCGGCGCCCTGTCGCGCCGCCTGGAGGCGGGCGAGGCCTTCGAGAACCTCGTCGCTGAGGAAAAGGCGCGTTCCGGCGGCGCGAGCGGCGCCTATCGCAATCTTCCGGTCGCGCAGCTCGCCCCGGAGCTGCGTCGAGCGGTCAGCTCGGCGGTTCCTGGCGAGGTCGGTGAGCCCGTCGAGCTGGCGACCGGCATCGCACGCCTGAGGCTGATCGGGCTCCGACACGCCGAGACGCTGCCATTCGACGCGGTCCGTCAGGTGCTGGCGCGCGACCTGGCGGCAGAGCGCCTCGCGCGCTGGCAGGCTGACCAGATCGTCCGCTGGCGCGGCGTCCTCGGTGACGGGATCTCGGAAGAGGCGGCGCCGGATGCTGTTCTGGCGGCGGCGGCGCGGGCCGAGGCACTCCACCAGGAGGCGGCCTACCTCGCTGCCGAGCGCAGTGCCCGCGGCTTCGCCCTGGCCGACCGCGCCTTCCTGCTCGACCGGGAGGTGCTGCCGAACGACGATCAGTTGCTCGAGCAGCTGCACGATCCCGTCCGGGGAGCGGCCCATCGGCGGCTGACCCTCGCCGTCGCCGTCGCACCGGCCACTGCGGATGGGGCCGAGGCGCTGCGCCAGGTGCAGGCGATCGCGGACGAGCTGCAGGGGGCGGTAGACCCGGCAGCCGTCATCGCCGCGGATGCCGAGGAAGGCGCCGGCCTGGTCATCCGGCAGATCGGACCGCTGACCGCCGCCGAACTCGGCGCCGCGTGGCCGGCGGCGGGCGGTCTGCTCGAGCGGCTCGGGCGCGACGGATGGGCCGGTCCGGTCGGTGTCGTCGACCAGATCGCGCTGCCCGGAGGCGCGGTCCTGCCGGTCGGGGCCGCGGTCCTCGTGCTGCACTCGAGCGACCTACCGGCGCTCGACGAGGTCCGTGACCAGCTGTACCGGGACTTCCGATACCGGATCGGCGCCCTCGAGCCGTTCCAGGAGATCATGGGACGGCGGTGGGGCTTCGAGCTTCTCCCCGAGGCCCTGCGCCCGTGGCCGGAGACAGCGCGGGCTGCGGTTTCGGAAGCTCCCCGATGACCCGCATCGCAGCACGGCGCGGCGGGGCGATGCTCGCAGCCGCCTGGATGACCGCTGCAGCGTGGGCCGCGGCGGCCGATCGATCCCCTGTCCCGGAGGATGGCTGGTTCGAGGATGTTGCCGAGGCCTCCGGGCTCGACTTCGTGCACTTCAACGGGATGACCGGCAAGCTGTACATGGTCGAGATCCTCGGCGCGGGGGCGGCGCTCTTCGACTTCGACAACGACGGCGATCTCGACCTGCTCGTCGTCCAGGGCGCCGTGCTCGAGCCAGG
>CAZKKP010000272.1:0-2217 GCA_964553295.1 uncultured Thermoanaerobaculia bacterium
TGAGCTGGACGCCGGCGTTGCCGGCCGCCTTGTAGTCGAGGTCGACCGGGTTCTGGGTCGCCAGCCAGACCCCGACCCCAAAAGCGCGGCCCTGCTTGAGCAGGGTCAGCAGCGGCCCCTTGGTCGGCGGGTTGGCCGGGTGCGGCGGCAGGATGCCCTGGACCTCGTCGAGGTAGAGCAGCGCCCGCAGCCGGGAGGCGCCGGGCTGCCGGCGCATCCAGGCGACCAGCTCGGAGACGACCAGGGAGAGCACGAACAGCCGCTGGCGCTGGTCGAGGTGGGCGACCGACAGGATGGTCGCCCGGGGCGCCCCGGGAGCGCCGAGCAGGGCCTCCATGGTGAGCGGCGTGCCGCGGGTCCAGGCTGCGAAGGCCGGGCTGGCGAGCAGGGTGTTGAGGGCCATCACCAGGGACATGCGCTGGGCGCGGGGGTAGAAGAGCTCCAGCGGCAGGGCGCCGAGGGCGTCGAAGGGCGGCTCGGCGAGGGACCGGACCAGACCGGCGAGGTCGAGGGCCTCGCCCCGCCGCCAGTGCTCGAGGACCACCGCCGCGAGCACCACGTGGTCGCGGTCGGTCAGCGGGTCGCCGCCGCGGCCGATCAGGGAGAGCAGCGCCGACACGACCCCGTCGACCCGCTCCCGGGCGCCGTCGGGGTCGCTCTCGAGCACGCCCGCAGCCGGAGGCGCGAGGGAGGGCAGGATGTCCAGCGGCGAGGCCGACTCGACCCCCGGGGTGACCACCTGCCAGCGCACCCCGGCGCGCACCGCAGCGGCGTCGGCGCCGCCCAGACCGGCCCGTTCGAGGCCGCGGCGCCAGCGCTCGGCGATCTCGACCGCGACCTCGCCGCGGTCGCGACCGGCGATCTCGTCGGCGGGCAGCCAGGGCGCGAAGCTCGCCGGCGCCAGGTCGGGGAAGGTGAGCAGCAGGTTGACCATGTCCCCCTTGAGGTCGACCACGAGCAGCGGCACGCCGCGCCGGGCGAGCTCCTCCAGGGCGACGATGCCGAGGCCGGTCTTGCCCGAGCCGGTCATGCCGAGGCACACGGCATGGGTGGTCAGGTGATCGGCGTCGAGCAAAGCGCGCTCGCCGTCCTCGAGCCGGGCTCCCAGGAAGAGGTCGCGATCCGTCATGCTCACCCCCGTCGCCGGACCCGGCGAGTATAGCGAGTAGAATGCTGACGAAGCCCACGTCACGAGGCGCCGGCCCCGGCGCGCGGCCAGGAGCCCGAAAGGAGCTGACCATGGGACTGTTCGGCACGTCGTTCGAGGAGAAGGTCCAGCAAGCCATCGCCAAGGTGGACGGCATGGGTCTGGGGGTGCGCGCACTGCGCGCTGAGGTCAACCGCAAGGTCGTGACGCTCAAGGGACGGGCCACGGACCTCGCGACCAAGACCCGCGTGATGCAGGAGTTCAACAACCTGGTCAAGACCGACAACACGCTCAACCTGATCGAGCTCGAGGTGAAGCCGGCCGAGGCGCCGGCGCCGGTCGCCCAGGCCGCTCCGGCGGTGGTCGAGGAGCGGGTCCACGTGGTGGCCCCCGGGGACACCCTCGGCGCCATCGCCAAGACCTACTACGGCAAGGCCGGGATGTACATGAAGATCTTCGAGGCCAACCGGGACATCCTCTCCAACCCGGACCTGATCAAGCCCGGCCAGAGGCTGCGCATCCCCGAGTGAGCCGAGCCCGCTCAGGGGCGTGAAGCGTAGCGCCGCGCGACCTCCGCGAGCTGGCGGAGGCGGTTCTCGACCGCCAAGTAGACGGTGCCTTCAGGGAAACGGCCGTCGTCGCCGCGCTCGCCCGCGGGACGGCCGGTGAGCAGCTCGACGCCCTCGTCGACCGTGGCCACCGCCCACAGGTGGAAGCGGCCCTCGTCAACCGCCGCCGCCACATCCTCTTCGAGCATCAGGTGGCGGACGTTGGCGGCCGGGATCATCACCCCCTGGCGGCCGGTCAGGCCGCGCTCCCGGCACAGCGCGAAGAAGCCTTCGACCTTCTCGTTGACGCCGCCGATCGCCTGCACCTCGCCGTGCTGGTTGACCGAGCCGGTGACCGCCACGTCCTGGCGCAGGGCGATCCCGGACAGGCTCGAGAGCAGGGCGTAAAGCTCGGTCGAGGAGGCGCTGTCGCCGTCGACCGTGCTGTAGGACTGCTCAAGCGTCAGGCTGGCAGTCAGGGCGAGGGGCACGTCGAGGGCGAAGCGGCCGCCGAGGAAGCCG
>CAZKKP010000272.1:2227-4125 GCA_964553295.1 uncultured Thermoanaerobaculia bacterium
ATGAGCACCCCCTTGGTGTGCAGCCGGCCGCCGAGGGCGGCCTCACGCTCGATGTTGACCAACCCGGCGGTGCCGGCGTGGCTGCGGGCGGTGACCCGGACCGGCCGCCCGAAGGAGCGGTCGGCGCCTGAGGCCACCACCAGGCCGTTGACCTGGCCGACCCGCTCGCCCTCGGTGTCGAGCAGCAGGGTGTTCTCGGAGACCAGCTCGCGCAGCCGCTCCTCGGCGAGGTTCGCGCGCCGCTCACGGGCGGCCAGGGCGGTCCGGACCTGGTCGGCGCCGACCACCTCGGCGCCGCCGCTGCGGGCCCAGTAGGCGGCCTCGCGCACCAGGTCGCGCAGCGGCCCGAAGCGGGTGGACAGGCGCTCGCCGTGCTCCGCCATGCGAGCCGCCTGCTCGATCACCCGGGCGACGCCGCCGGGCTCGAAGTGGGGCAGCTCCTCGGTGCGGCAGACGTCGCCGACGAAGCGCGCGTACTGGTGCTCGACCGCGGCCGTCCAGGGCGTGTCCGAGGCGAACTCGACCTTGACCTTGAACAGCTCCGAGAACTCCTCGTCGAGCTCGTAAAGGGCCCGGTACAGCTCGCCGTCGCCGACCATTACCACCTTGACGTCGAGGGGTATCGGCGCCGGCGCCAGGGTGCGAGGCAGCGAGATCCGGCGCTCGTCGGCGATCGGCTCTATGGTCACCTGGCGGTCGCGCAGAGCGCGCTTGAGCACCTCCCAGAGGAAGGGACGGAGCACGACGTCCTGGGCCTCGAGCACGAGGTAGCCGCCGTTGGCGCGATGCAGCGCGCCGGCGCGGATCATGGAAAAGTCGGTCAGCATCGCCCCGTTGCGGGCGTCGTGCTCGACCCGCCCGACCAGGTTGACCAGGGTCGGGTTGGGCTCGACCACCACCGGCGCCCCCTGCCGGCCGCCGTTGTCGACCAGCAGGTTGACCCCGTAGAGCGCCGGATCCGGTCGCTTCGCCCGCTCCGGCGCCGGTCCGTCGAGGGCCTGCTTGTAGTCGATGATCGCCTGCACCAGGTCGGCCTGGAGATCCTCGAGGAAGGCCGCCACCACCTCGACCTCGCCGAGCTCCTCGCGCACCTCGAGCAGCGACGAGGAGACCGCGAACTGGATGACGTCGTGGTCGAGGTCGCGGATCCTGCGGGTGATCTCCTGGCGGGTGTCGCGCAGACGTCGGTTGGTCGCCTCGAGACGGCTCTGGACCTCCCGCCACCCTGCCTCGAGCCGCTGCCGAACCTCCTCGGGCAGCTCGCCGACCTTCGCCGGCGGCACCACCGTGCCCTCGACCACAGGCACCGCGATGACGCCCTGGGAGGACTTGAGCAGCCGGAAGTCCCTGGCGACCGCCGTGTCCATGATCTCGGCGACGAGTCGCTGCTGGCGGTCGGCGAGCTCGGAGCGGAGCTCGCCGACCTCGCGCCGGTACTCCTCGCTGTCGAACAGCAGCGGCAGCTCCCGCTCCAGCTCGGTCATCCGTTCGCGGACCACGCGCTCCAGACGGCAACCGAGACCGGCCGGCAGACGCAGGGCGCGCGGCCGGTTGGAGTCGGCGAAGTGGTTGACGTAGCACCAGTCGTCAGGGCACGGCCGGGAGGCCGCCGCCGACTCGAGGAAGGTCGCCACGATCGAGGTCTTGCCGGTGCCCGGCGGCCCCACCACGAACAGGTGGTAGCCCTCGGACGGGATCGCGAGGCCGAACTGAAGGGCCTCCCGGGCGCGGTCCTGTCCGATGACCTCAGCGCCCTTGTCGTCCATCCAGTTCTTGATGCCCTGGTTGGTCTTGAAGTGGAACTTGCACCACACCCGCTCGTTCTCCGCGTTGATGAACGAGTAGGTGTGGCTCCCGTAGCCGTTGATGTTGCGGTACGACGCCGGCAGCCCGCGGTC
>CAZKKP010000272.1:4135-5750 GCA_964553295.1 uncultured Thermoanaerobaculia bacterium
TCGGCCAGGGGCTCGAGCTCGCCGGTGGTCTCGAAGCCGAGCCCCTCAGGATCGCAGCGGCGGCGCGGGCGTTGGATCGACAGCTCGTGCACGGACCTGGTCATGGCGACCTCCCGTTCGGAGGGTTTGCGGCACCGCTGGTGGCCAGATCCCGCAGCGCCGGGGGCGACCGGAAGAGACCGTCGGCGTGGGCCCTGCACCCTCCTCCTGGATACCGACTCGAAGGTCGCCCAGCCGCGGCCGCTTGTCAATGACCGCGGACCCGGTCCCGGCCCTCATCGGCGCCCGAGGACCGGTGTATCCTCCGTGCGCCATGGGCGAGCTGGCTGGTCAAGGGGCGTGCCTCGGCGCCGCGGCGCTGTGGGCCCTGGCCGTGGTCGCCTTCCGCGCGCCCATTGCTCGCCACGGGGCGGCGGCGATCAACCTCTTCAAAAGCCTGCTCGCCCTTGGGTGACAGATCCTCGCCACCGAGCCCGGTCAGTGCACGCGGCCGGCGGCGACCTCGGCGCCGTCCTCGTCGAGACCGTGGACGAGCACGAAGAACCAGGCGGCGAAGTGGTCGTCCTCGGACTCCGAGACGAGCTCGAAGGTGTGCTCCTCGGGGTGCTCCTGGGGCAGCGCCTCGACGTAGGCGACCTGCTCGGCGTCGACCAGCACCTCGCCGACCAGCCGCTTGCCGCGCAGCACCTGCACCACCAGCGTCTGCGTCCCCTCAGTGGAGAAGGTCCAGTGGAGGTCCTCGTCGTCGTAGACCACCGCCTCGGGCGTGCCGGCGCGGAGGATGCAGTTGGGGTGGCCGGTCAACCACTCCCAGAACCGGTCCAGCGGCATGGTGAAGGGCTTGTCCATCGCTCCTCCCGCGACGCGCACCCGGGCAGGATACACGGACCCGCACCGCGGCGGAGGGCCGTCAGCTCTCCAGGGCGAGCTCGGCGAGGAGCTTGCGATAGCTGTCGTGGCGATCGCGGCTGATCTCGCCGGCCTCGACCGCGGCGCGGACCGCGCACTCCGGCTCGTGGTCGTGGCTGCAGTCAGGATAGCGGCAGCGTCCCTCCAGCGCAGCGAGCTCGGGAAAGGCGACGCGCAGCTCCTCCGGCGTCGCCTGCCACAGGCCGAACTCCTTCAGCCCCGGGGTGTCGACCACGAAGCCGCCGAAGGGCAGCGGCATCAGCTCGGCGGTGGTGGTGGTGTGGGTGCCCTTGCCGGTGGCCTCCGAGATCGAGCCGACCTTGAGCGCGAAGCCCGGGTAGACCCGGTTGAGGAGGGATGACTTGCCGGCGCCGGAGGGACCGCAGAACAGGCTCGTCCTTCCGGGCAGGCAGCGCTTGACCTGGCCGAGGCCCCAGGCGGTGCGGGTCGAGACCTTGAATACCTGGTAGCCGAGCCGCCGATAGGTCGGCAGCCAGCTCCGGACGAGCTCGAGCCCGAGGTCGACCTTGTTGACGACGATCACCGCCTCGATGCCGGCGAGGTGACAGGCGACCAGAAAGCGGTCGAGCAGCCGCGGGTTCGGGTCGGGCCGGCGGGCGGCGAACACCAGCAACGCCTGGTCGACGTTGGACGCCAGCAGCTGCGGCTGGCTCAAACGGGGCGAACGGCGGAGCAGCGTCGATCT
>CAZKKP010000273.1:0-5708 GCA_964553295.1 uncultured Thermoanaerobaculia bacterium
TGTCGCCCTTGCGGCCCGGCATCACCGGGCCGCTTTCCCGTTGAACCTCCGGAGCGCCGCGGCGTATCTCACCCGACCTGAAGGAGGTGTGCAGGATGCGATTGTCTCGCCCGGGTCTGCTCGTCTCAGTGCTCCTGATGGGCTGCGGCCCACTGTCGCCTCCAGGCGATGATGTCGCGACGATCGCCGGCGAGTACCTCGGGCAGGTGACGCCCGGGCTCGAGCCGGTACTGTTTGCGCCGGGCGTCATCTCCACCGAACTCGGGGAGCGGGACCTCGCCTTCAGCCCTGGCGGCCGCGAGGTCTACTGGACGCTCTACGTCGCGGCGGCGCGGCGGGGCACGGTCGTCGGCATGCGGCGCGGCGAAGACGACCGCTGGTCGGCGCCCGAGATTCCCGGGATCTTCATCGGCCACAATAGCCTCGAGCCCTTCGTCACGGTCGATGGCCAGTGGCTGTGGTTCGCCTCCGACCGGCCGCTGCCCGGCGAGAGCAAGCGCGGCGACTGGAACCTGTGGCGGGCGCCGCGGGGGGGCGGCGACTGGGGCGATCCCGAGCCGCTGCCGGCGCCGGTCAACGGTGACGGCAACGAGTTCTACCCGTCGCTGACCCGCGACGGCGCTTTGCTCTTCACCGCCGAGCTCGAGGGCGGCCTCGGCGGCGAGGACCTCTGGATGACGACACCGACCCCGGACGGCTGGTCCGAGCCGGTCAACATCGGCCCTGCGGTCAACTCGCCCGGTCCCGAGTTCAACGCCCTGATCCACCCGGACGGCGACTGGATCGTGTTCGGCTCGGTACGCGACGGCGACGCCGGCGGCGGCGACCTCTACGTCAGCTTCGCAGACGGTATCGGGGGCTGGACAGAAGCGGTCGCGGCGGCTGCCCTGAACAGCGACCGGCTCGACTTCTGCCCGGCGCTGTCTCCGGACGAACGCTGGCTCTTCTTCACCAGCCACCGCTACGAGACGGACCCCTTCGCCGCCCGCAGTTTCGCCGACCTCGGCAGGCGGCTGCGCTCCCCCGACAACGGCGCCGGCGACCTGTACTGGGTGGATGTCCGGGTCCTCGATCCTCTGCGGCCCTGACGAGGTGCTCTCGGCTCGCAGCTCAGCCGCCGATCTGCCGGGCGAGTGCGGCGTACCTGCCGTCCAGCCGCTCGAAGACCTCGATGACGGCGCCGATCCGCTCGTGCAGGGTGTCGACCCAGGTGTCGTGGCGCTCGCTGTCGACCCTGAGACCCGACAGCCGCCAGTTGAGGCCGTCCAGCCGAAAGGCGAGGTCGTCGACCAGCAGCTTCGCCGACAGCAGCTCGACCTCGCGCTCGAGGAAGTGCGCCAGCTCGACCGACACGCCGCCTGACAGGCTGACCCTGGCCTGCCCGGTCGCCAGCCGAACGCCGCCGGCCTCGGGCTCGACCATTACCTCGGGATCGCCGAGCAGCAGCTTGAGGAAGCGGCAGCCGCGCACCGACTGCCAGGCCTCTCGAGCCTCCACCAGAGGGTCCTCGAGCGGTCCTTCCTGGCGCTCGAGCCAGGGCGCCGTCAGCTCGGCCACCACGTCCACCGCGCGGAGCCTCTCCAGCACCATGCCGATCCAGGCGTTGGCGGTGGTGCCGATGAACAGCTTCTGGTCGTCGAGCACGCACTCGACGACCTTGGTCCGTGGCGTCGCGCGCCCGAGCAGCTCCTCCTCGGCCTGCTGGCGCAGTCGCTTGCGACGCCGCGCCGGCACCACCCCCTCGCCGGTCGCCTCGCGCTCGCCGACTAAGAGCTCGGTGAGCCTCTCCGCGACCGCCGCCGGGTCGGGCCGAAGTCGGTCAACCCTCAGTCGGAAGGCCCAGCGTGTGTGGCCGATCCGGTACGGCGCACCCGGCTCGAAGGGCAGGAAGCCAGCGCGCTCTCGCAGCGAGGCGCCGGGCTCGAGCGCGACGAATCGGGCGCGGTCGAAGTCGGGGTCGTCGGGACGGGCCGAGACGACGCAGGGAGTGACGCTGATCGAGCCGGACAGCAGACCCATAGTGCACCTCTCCGGGAACGTCGAGCGCTGCGGACGGAGCCGACACAGGGTAGCCCGGCCGAGTTCCCCGGTCGAGCCGGCCAGTTGCTACCATGGGCCCGAGCGCCGGAGTGGCGGAACGGTAGACGCCGAGGACTTAAAATCCTCTGCCCAGACGGGCGTGGGGGTTCGACTCCCCCCTCCGGCACCAGATCGAGAACGATCCAGGTTCCTGCGGGCCAAGGAGTTTTAGCCGCTCAATCGACGCGCTCCAGGCAATCGTGGACCCACGAGAGGATCGACGTCGGCACTCGCCGCGGCCGTGACGTCGAGGGCATCAAGGAGTGGGGCGGGCCAGCGCGCGGCGCACGGTCTCGAGCAGGCTCTCGACGCGGTAGGGCTTCTGCAGGTAGTCCACCGCCCCGAGCTCGACCAGAGTCTGGCCCTCGCCCTCACGACCGAAGCCCGAGGAGACCACCACCCTGACCCCGGGGTCGATGCCCTTCATCTCCTCGAAGGTCGCCCGACCACTCTTGCGCGGCATGGTCAGGTCGAGGATCACGAGGTCGACCTCGCGGTGGCGCCGGGTAAACAGCTCGACCGCGTCGACGCCGTCCACCGCCTCCAGGACGGTGTAGCCGCCGCCGGCCAGGATCTCCACGAGCAGCCCGCGGACGATGTCGTCGTCGTCGACGACGAGCACGGTCGCCGGCGAGCCGGGGGCGGCCGTCACCGCCTCGGGCAAGGGCGTCTCGGAGACGAGCCGACCGATCGGCAGGAACACCGTCAGAGCGGTGCCGCGCCCGGCCCGGCTGTCGACGTGGACGAAGCCGCGATGGCCGACCACGACGCCGAACACCACCGCAAGACCCAGACCGAGCCCCTTCACCCGCGGCTTGCTGGTGACGAAGGGCTCGAACAACCGGTCGGCAAGCTCGGCCGGAATGCCGGGACCGGTGTCGGCGATAGTCACGCGGACGAAGCGGCCGCCGAGATGGCTCGCTGCCGGCAGGACATCGGCCGGAAGGTCGCCGGTAGTGCCCGTGGTCAGCCGGAGCAGGCCGCCGGAGGGCATCGCCTCGCGGGCGTTGACCAGCAGGTTGAGCAGCACCTGGCGAAGTTGACCCTCGTCGCCGTCGACGTTCGGCAGGCCAGGGTCGAGGTCCAGCTCGACGCGGATCGGGTCGTCAGGCGCGTGCCCGACGAGCGCCAGGGTGGAGCGGCCGAGCTCGTTGAGGTCGACCGGACGTCTCCGCTGCAGGTCGCCCCGAGCAAAAACCAGGAGCTGGTTGGTCAGGCCGGTGGCGGCGTCGATCCCGGCCTCGATCGCGGCGACATGCCTTTCGAGGTCGCTGCCCTCGCCGAGCCGCCCGTGGAGCAGCGAGGCGTGACCCAGGATGCCGGCAAGGATGTTGTTGAAGTCGTGCGCGATGCCGCCGGCGAGCACGGACAGGCTCTGGAGTCGCTCGACGCTGGCCAGCTGCTCCTGCAGGCGCACCGTCTCGGTCTCGTCGCGCAGGATGCCGCGGTAGCCGGCGACGGTGCCGTCCGGGTGACGCATCACCGTCGTCGAGATGCGGGCGAGCAGCTCGCGACCGTCGAGCCGGCGCAGGGTGACGGCGTAGTCGCGGACGAAGCCGTCGCGCTCCAGGCGGCGGATCATCTCCTGCCGGTCCTCGGGGTTGGCGAAGAGGTCACGACCGATGTCGACCGCCAGCAGCTGCTCGGGTGAGCCTGCTCCGAAGATCTCGACGCCGGCCCGGTTGACGTCCAGCATGCGTCCGTCGCAGGAGCTGATGTAGACCATGTCCATCGAGTCTTCGAAGAGCTGCCGGTAGCGCTCCTGGGAGGCCAGCGCCTGGCGCCGCCGCTCCAGCGAGGTGGCGGTGAGCACCGCCGCGCCGACGGCGACGACAAGACCGACCGCGAGCAGCAGCTGGCGCAGCCGCTCCCGGTGGGTGGCCCCGATGCCGACCGTCGGCTCGAGGCGAACCTCCCAGCGCTGGCCGAGCACCTCGAGGCCGCCGCTCGCCGAGACCTCGGCCGACACTCCGTCCCGGTTGGCCCAGACCTCACGACCCGCGACGACCACGCCGACCCGGTAGGCCTCGAGCAGGGTGCCGCGAAGACAGGCCTCGATGAGGGCGTCAAAGCGGAAGACGCCGTTGACGTAGCCCAGACGCCCTCCGCCGGCGTCGACCGGGAAGTAGCTGGCGAAACCGAGCCCTCCCTGAAGCAACGGCATCGGCTCGGTGAGCTCGACCTCGCCGGTCCGCTCCGCCCGGGCGAAGGCGCCGGCGGCGTAGGGATGGCGGTGCAGGTCCGCCCCGAGGGCGGCACGGTTGCTCTGGACGGGCACCACCCAGCGGATGATCCCCTCGCTGTCGATCCAGTTGATCGCCTGATAGCCGGGGAACCGCGACTGGATCATCGCCGCCCTGAGCTCGAAGTCCGCCCGCTCGTCAAAGGGCGAGATTCGCCACTCCCGCCGGAGATGGTCGACCAGCTCGAGGCGGACCTGCAACCCCTCCTGGAGGCGGACCGTCGCCTGGTCGGCGGCGACCCGGGCCTGGGCGCGGAGAATGGCGAGCTCGTGACGACGGGCTTGCGCCCAGAAGAACCCGAAGAGCGCCGAGAGTGCGACGAACACGAGCACCGGCGGACCCGCCCGGCGCATCCATCCCGTGCCGACGCTCACCGTACCATCCTACCCGGCGCCGCCGGCTCAGCGCGACTCGACCGACTCGCGCACCCGGATCGCCGCCCTTAGCGCCGCGGTCCCGGTGCGACCGTCGACCGTCGGCCCCGGCCGGCCGAGGCAGGTCGCGACGAAGGCCTCGAGCTCGGCGGCGAGGGGCTCGCGCTGGGTCACCACCACGGCCTGGGGAGCGATCTCCGGCGGCCCACCACCGCGCACCAGGCGCGCCGAGCTGACGCTCTGCTCGGCGTAGTCCACCGAGAAGTAGCTGTCTCGACCGAACAGCCTGAGCTTGCGGATCCGCTCGGCCGACACCCGGCTCGCGGTGAGATTGGCGACCAGCCCTGAGGGGAACTCGATCCAGGCGTGGCACAGGTCGACCTTGTCGGTGAGCACCGGGACACCGACCGCGCGGATCTCCGACGGCGTCTCGCCGGCCACCGCCAGGGTGATCTGCAGGTCGTGGATCATCAGGTCGAGGATCACGTCGACGTCCACCGAACGGGCGGTGAACGGCGACAGCCGTTGCGCCTCGAGGTAGCGCGGGTCGTCGGCGAGCTGGAGCGCGGCCTGCACCGCCGGGTTGTGGTACTCGACGTGACCGACCGCCAGCACCCGCCCGAGGCGATCGGCGAGGGCGGTCATCTCCTCGGCCTCGGCGACGCTGGCGGCGATCGGCTTCTCGACGAGCACGTGGCAGCCGGCGAGAAGCAGCGCACAGACCGCCTCGTGGTGGTTGACGGTCGGCGTCGCCACCACCACCAGGTCGGCCCGGGCCGCCTCCTCGAGGCTCCCGAGCGCCTTCACGCCGTGCTCGCCGGCGATCGCGGCGAGACGCTCGCGATCGGTGTCGAAGGCGCCGAGGAAGCGCACCGCCGGCATCTGTGCGAGGATGCGGACGTGGTGGCGGCCGAGGTGGCCGGCGCCGACCACGGCCGCGGTGATGCGACCGTCAACGTGGCTGCTGTCCATGACCGCAGAGCATACCGGGCCCGCCGGACGGTTACAATCG
>CAZKKP010000274.1:0-5708 GCA_964553295.1 uncultured Thermoanaerobaculia bacterium
GCGAGAGCGACCCGCTGCTGCTCGCCGCCGGACAGCTGCGACGGGTAGTGGTGACCACGCTCCTCCAGGCCGACCGCCGCCAGCAGCTCGTCGGCCCGACGTCCTGCCTCCGGCCAGCCGAGCAGCTCCATCGGCAGCTCGACGTTTTCCCTGGCGGTCATGTTGCCGAGCAGCTGAAAGGACTGGAAGACGAAACCGACCTTGTGCCGGCGGATCACCGCCAGCCGGTCCTCCGACAGCGGGTCGATTCGGTCGCCGTCGAGCACCACCGAGCCCTCGCTCGGTCGGTCGAGCCCGGCCATCAGCGCGAGCAGGGTCGACTTGCCGCTGCCCGACGGGCCGAGCACGGCAACGAACTCGCCACGCCGAACCTCGAGGTCGACCCGGTCGAGGATGGTCAGCATCCGGTCACCGGAGGGCAGTCGGCGGCCGACGCCGACCAGGGACAGCAGCACGTCGGAGGGTGCGTTCGTTTCCACGACCGGTACAATCACCGCCGTGAGCCGCGGCATTTCAGCTCGCCTGTTCGCCCTCATCGCGGCCGGCCTCCTGACGGGCCTCCTCGGATGCTCGCCCGCCCCGCCCGCGGACCCCACGCCGACAGCCCCTCCGGGCGTCGCGGTCGAGCCGGTGACGACGCAGGCCCCTTCCCGGATCCGGATCGTGGTGCTCGGCGACAGCATTGCAGCCGGTCTCGGCCTGGCCGAGGCGGAGGCCTTCCCGGCGGTGGTCGGCGAACTCCTGCGGGCAGCCGGCCACCCGGTGGAGGTGGTCAACGCCGGGGTCAGCGGCGACACCTCGGCGGGCGGCCTGGCCCGCCTCGACTGGGTTCTTCGCCTCGAGCCGGAGGTGCTGGTGGTGGAGCTGGGCGCCAACGACGCCCTGCGCGGCCAGCCGCTGGAGACCACCGAGGCCAACCTACGGGCGATCGTCCGCCGCGGAAGCGAGGCCGGGGCCGCCGTCGTCCTCCTGGGCATGGACGTGCCGACCAACTACGGCCCCGACTACACCGCGGCCTTCGCCTCGCTGTACGAGCGGCTCGCCGGCGAGGAGGGCGCCCGGCTGGTACCCGCCTTCATCCGCGAGGTCGGCCTGGACCCGGAGCTCATGCAGCCCGACGGCCTGCACCCGACGGCTGAGGGGCAGCGACGCCTCGCCGAGACCCTGCTGCCCGTCCTGGCGGAGCTCGTCCCGGCCCCCGCGCCCGTCACCTGACAGGGGTGCCTGGCTTGAATATCTGACGATTTTGACCCTGTTCCACCCAGGATCGTCAGATATTCAAGCCACAGGCACCCCGAAATCAGTGGCCAGCATGGCGCCTCGCCGTCCTCGCGACGAATCCTGGTGAGACGAGCAGGTGTTCAAGCCAGGCACCGCCGCTTCAACCCGCTCGATCCGCCAGCCAGGCACCGTCACCCTCCCGAACGACCTGACCTGATCTGCAAGCACTCAGATCCTCTGGCACTCAATCCGTGCCTGGCGGAACGGGGTAGGGCGAGGACTTACCGAGCAAGATAGGGCGGAATGGCTTGCCCGGCACCTTTCTCTTTCTCGGCACCTTTCTCTTTCTGGCGCCTTTCTGACACGTTTCCCTGGCACCCTTTTCCCTATCGCTTCAGAAGATCCAGCTGACGCCGAACGACGGCACGATGCCGAGCCACTCCTCCGGCCGCGGGGTGTAGACGACCTCACCGCCGTCGCCGACCGAGAAGGCGCGGTCGTCGACCTCGTAGCCCGACACGTTGAGCCGGTTGTACGCGTTCTGCACGTCGAGAAAGAGCTCGAGGGTGCCGCGCCGCTTGAGCTGGACCCGGCGGCTGAAGCGCAGGTCGAGACGGTGGTAGTCGGGCAGGTTCTCGGCGTTGACGGGGCCGAGCACCGGCACCACCTCACCGTCGACGAGCTGGCCGCTGACCGCGGTGGTGGGCCAGCCGGTGTGGTAGATCCACGCGCCGGAGAAGGTCCAGACCGGCGACGGCCGCCAGGTGGCGGACAGCGTGAAGGCGTGGGTCTGGTCGAACTGGCGCGGCACGTCGCGACCATCGATCAGGTCGGTGGTCTCGGACCAGGTGTAGTTGGCCCACCAGTCGAGCCGGCCGCTGCCGCGCCGGGCCACGAAAAGCTCCGCTCCCACCGCCTCGCTGCTCTCCGGCGCGATACGGTAGCGGTCGTAGGAGGTCTCGGGGAACTGCGGGAACGGGTCGAAGAGGTTCTCGTAGCGCGGCCGGACGTCGTCCACCAGCCGCTGGTAGACCTCGGCGCGCAGGCTCCAGGCGCCGCCCCCCCGCTGCCACCAGGTCTCGAGCCCGAGGGTGCGGTGCTCGGCTCGTTCGGCACCGAGGTGCTCAATCTCGCCATCCTCGACCTGCAGCTCGTGCGGACGTTGGCTCTGGTGGAAGTGGCCCCAGCCGGCGCGCACCACCGTGGCCGGCGATAGCGCCAACGCCAGGTTGAGCCGCGGGCTGACGTGGTCCTCGTCGGTGAGCTCGTGGCGATCCCAGCGCGCGCCGATCTCGGCAGTCAGCCGATCGCCGAGCCGCATCCGGTCGGCCGCGTACAGCGCGGCGCTGGTGCTGTCGAAGTCGCCGAGGAAGACGGTCGATCCCTCGTCCACGAGGAAGTTCGAGAACTCGCTGAAGTAGTCGAAGCTCGCATCGAACCGGCGCAGGTCGAATCCCCACTTGAGAGAGTGGGTGGTCGATGCCTCGAGGCTCCAGTCCTGGCGCAGTCCGAGCACGTCGAGGTCACGTTTGTCGCGGATCGTCTGGGTCGACATCGAGTCCTCGCCGACGAGGCTGCGATCCCGGTCCACCCGGTTGTACGAGGCGACGGTGCTGACGTAGGCGCGCCGGCCGAGCACCAGGCCGTAGTGCAGCCAGAGCGAAGCGTTGCCGTAGCTGGTGTCCCAGAACTCGTACTCGGGCTCGCCGTCCTCGATCTCCCACTCCTCCTGGTCGTTGCGATCGTCGGACCACAAGATGCGAGAGGTGAGCTCGTGGCCGGCATCGAAGCGATAGCCGACCTTGGCGTTGAAGTCCCAGTAGGCCGGTCCGCTGCCTTCTCTTTTCTCGGTCTCCTCGTCCTCGGGCCCGACCAGGTCGAGGATGAGGTCGAGGTAGCCACGGCGCAGGGAGGCGAACCAGGTGCCGCGGTCGTCGGCGAAGCCACCCTGCCCGTTGCCCCACATCGTCAGCAGGCTCACGCCCACCTCGTAGCGCGGCGGTCCGTCGGGCGAGACGGTGGTCAGATCGAGAACGGCCCCCGAACGGTCGCCGTACTCCACCGGGAAGCCGCCCGGCAGGAGCTGCACCTCGTCGAGCAGGCGCGGATCGATGATCGAAAACACCGCTCCGAAATCCTGCAGGTGGTACGGCTCGTAGATCTCCAGCCCGTCGAGCTGGAACAGCACCTCGCGGGTGAGCCCGCCTCGCACGTTGAACTGTGCCGAGGTGTCGCCGGCGGCCACGCCCGGCAGCAGGGGCAGGGCGCGGATCACGTCATCCCCGAGGTGGGGCAGCTCGAGCAGCTGCCGGCGATCGAGGACAACCCCGGGCGACGGGTCGGAGCGGTTGAGCGAGAAGCTCGAGCTCACCGTAATTTCTCCCAGCGACCGGAAGGCCGGCGTCAGACGCAGGTCGACGTCGAGGGCCGCGCCCGCCTCCACCGTCAGCACCAGGCTGCGGCTCGAGTAGCCCTCGGCCACGGCGGTGAGCACGTAGACGCCGGCCTCGAGGCCGGAGATCCGGAAGCTACCGTCCTCACCCGCCACCACCTCGGTCACCGCCGGTTGCAGGACGAGCTCCAGCCCGTCCACCACCTCGCCCGAGCTGCTCAGCACCCAGCCGGCCACCGAGCCCGTCACCGCCTCATCGGCCGCCGCCGGTCCGGCCGGCGTCAGCAGCAGCACGGAGCCGAGAACGAGGGCCATCACACATGTACGGTCGAACACGTTCATATCCATCTCCCATCTCCATCGTGTCGTCGTCGGGCTGATGAGGGATAGGGATTTCAATTCCGAGCCCCCGGCATGATATCCCGTTCAGAACACTCCAAGACCCGCTTTCCGCACATCGCGGGCGCGATATCTCGTGAATCAGCGATGCCTGGCTTGAATATCTGACGATCTTGACCCTGTTCCATCCAGGATCGTCAGATATTCAAGCCAGAGGCACCCGTGACAGATTTACGTGTGGAAGCGTGCGTGGTGCCGTTCAGCACCGTTCCGCTACTCATAGTGCGACCACATCCGCAGGATCTTGACGGTGTGCTGGTCCTCGAGAACCTGGTAGACCAGGCGGTGCTGCAGGTTGATGCGCCGCGAGTAGGCTCCTTCCAGGTCACCTACCAGGTTCTCGAACCGGGGTGGTGTCCGGAACGGGTCCTCTGCCACGACCCGCAGCAGCTCCTCGGCTCGCGGTCTGAGGTGCGCGGCTGCCAGCTTCCGGGCGTCCTTCTGTGCCTGCCGGGTGAAGACCACCCGCCAGCGGCTCACCAGCCGGGCTCCTCGCGACACGTCTCGACGGGCTCGGCCAAGCCGTCGCGAATCGACTCCCGCATCCCCGGCACAGACAGCAGGTACAGAGTCTCCTGGACCGATCGCCAGTCGTCTTCGGAAACGAGCACCGCGTTGCCGTGCTTGCCGGTGATCGTGATGGGCTCACGCTCCGAACTCGCCTGGGCGACCAGCGCATAGAGCTTGGCGCGCGCCTCGGTAACGCTGTACGTGGTCATCTGAAGCCTCCGCCGCAAGCGTACGCGATCACGTACGGAGCGTCAACCATGGGAGGCGGACGCTTCTACTGGGCTTGAATACCTGACGATCCTGAGTCGATTGGGGTTAACATCCTCAGATCGTCTCACCCGGCACCACTGATGGTCTGCGCTCGGCATGTCGTGCCCTGCCTACCAGGGGCAACAGCTCATCCAGGATGTCCTCGAGCCACGCGAGGCGCTCGGCGGGGGTCATCCGCAGACCGACCTCGCGCTGGCGCCTGGAGGTCTCGGCACGGGTCCAGCCACGACCGGTGATGTCGTACACGGGGTCAGCCATCGTGCTCTCCATCGTCGAGGGCACTGCGGGCCACCACGTCGGCGAGGTAATGGGGTCGACCTGCGGCGAGCTTCAGATTGACGAGATCGGTCCGGCTCACCACGTGAGCATAGGTCGCCACGAGAGGAACCTCGGTTCGCCGTTGCCAAGCCAGCTCGAAATCCAGCGGCTCCTCAACGAGAAGATCGACTTCGAAACCCGGCAGGTCGGGGTGCCACAGCGAGAACACCTGGAGGTTCTTCTCCTCGATCCACGAGCGTCGAGTGTCCGGGTCGGCGAACGCCCGCAGCGGAACCGGCGGCCGCGGCCGAAAGCCGGCCGCCTCGAAGGCGTCCAGGACACGGCCAACGTTGTCCGGGCTCAGCTCGACCACCAAGTCCAGGTCGGCGGTGGTTCGAAGGTGGCCGTGGAGGACGACCGCAACACCGCCCACGACCAGATAGCGTACGCTTGCCGCGTTCAACGCCGCCATCACGCGCTCGAATCTCCGCGTCATCAGGAGCATTCTCTTCCACTGGGACCAGATCCGATGACTGAGGAGGGAAGGGTGTCCACGGGCTTCAGCGGGATCGCCAAGCTGTCAATCCCGGCCTCCAGCTGCGCCGCCAGCTCGAGGGCGACGAGGCCGGCCCGGCCCCGGGGGAGAGGGTTGCTCTCG
>CAZKKP010000275.1:0-5705 GCA_964553295.1 uncultured Thermoanaerobaculia bacterium
CCGGTCCCGCACCCCGCGGCCTGCCGCCTGATCCCGGATGTCGCGCGCGGTCCGGAAACGAGATCCGGTTCGGGCGGAGCGCCCCTGACCCCGTGCGGCTGGGTGGGCGTGCCCCCTGATCCCTGTCCCCCGGGCGGCGGACGGCGGGCGGCGGGCGGCGGGGGTCCGCCTGATCCCGGATGTCGCGCGCGGTCCGGAAACGAGATCCGGGATCCGGGTTCGGGCGGAGCGCCCCTGACCCCGTGCGGCTGGGTGGGCGTGCCCCCTGATCCCTGACCCCCGCCAGCGCGGCGGCGGGCGGCGGGTCAGGGGTCGGGGTCCCCGCCCGCGCGGGCGGGTGGCCGGAGTCGGCTCACGGGCCGGTGGGATCCGTCCAGGTCAGCCGGCGGGTCAGCAGCATGACGCCGGCGCACACCAGGACCAGGAGCAGGGAGCCCATCAGCAGGGCCAGCTCCTCGAGGTGGAGCATCACGAACAGGCTGCCGTACACCACCGTGAGGACCGCTCCGCACCAGCCGGCGAGGGCGGTCCGGCGGAGGATGCCGCGGGCGTAGCCGGTGACCAGGACGACGATGGTGGCCGCCGCGACCAGGTAGGCGAGGTCGAAGCGCACCAGCTCGGACAGCGCCAGCAGCAGGGTGTAGAACAGGCACAGCGCGAAGCCGATCACGACGTACTGCACCGCGTGGATCTGGCTGCCGCAGCCGACCTCGACGGCGAAGAAGCCGAGGAAGGTGAGCAGCGCGAACAGCACGGCGTACTTCACCGAGCGCGTCGTGCGCTGGTAGGCGTCCACCGGGTAGAGCAGCTTCACCCCGAAGGCCGAGGCGCGCAGGGCGCCGGCGACGCCGGCGCCGGCGGCGCCGTCCTCGAGCCAGCGCTGGGGGGCGTCCCGGTTGAGCGACAGGACCTTCCAGCGCGCCTCGAAGCCGTCCGGCCCGAGGCGGCGCTCCAGCGGCAGGAAGGCGCCGGCGAAGCTCGGGCTCGACCAGGGCGCGGCCAGCGACACCCGGGTCTCCCGGGCGACCGGCAGCACCGACAGCCCCTCGCTGCCGGCGAGCTCGAGGGTGAGGATGAAGTCGTGGCCCCCGCCGGCCGCCGCGACGGGGCCCAGGTCCAGCGGCGCTCCGAGTGCCGAGCCGAAGGGACCACCCGCCACTCCCGGCTCGAGGGACCGCTCGGCCCCTCCCCAGCTCAGGCGCGGCACCTCCCGCAGGCCGGCGGGGTCGCTGACACCGACAGTCACTACAGCTCGTTCGGCGAGAAGGTCCTGCGGCGCGACTCCGAGCGCCTCCGGCTCGAGGGCGGCGAAGCGGCCGCGGACCGTCAGCGTCCCACTCCACAGCACGACCTCGTAGAGGCCGCGGGCCCGGACCTCCGGGGTCAGGACGCCGTCGACCTCCAGCACCTCCGGCAGCTGGTGGGACCACACCGTCCGCCAGCGCGGCTGGCCCCTCTCGTCGGGCGGCAATGGCAGCCTTACCGGCACTGACAGCACCGGGCCTTCCAGCGTCTGCGCCCGCCCCCAGGTGGAGGCGACCTCGGCGACCACCGCGTCGCGGCGGGCCGCGCGCTCCCCGACCAGGAGGCCGATTGCCGCCACCGGCACCCACAGCGCCAGGCCGAGGAAGGCGATCATCGCCAGCTTCAGGATCATCGACGTCGAGCGGGACATGGCCATCGGAGGGTCCTCCTTCGAGCATGCTTCTCGAGAGGACATGAGAGGCGCCCAAGGTGGCGCAGGATTCGCCGAGATGTGGCGCCGTCGAGGCCGATCGTGGCCTTCTCCAGCAGCGTCAGCGGGTCTTCGGGGTGATCGAGCCGGAGCAGCTGCCGAAGGTGACGCAGCCGGCGGCCATCAGGGTGGAGCTCCTCATCGGCATCGGCCCGATCTGCGCCCCCGGCCTCAGACGTCGGCCGGCAGCCGGGCCACCCGCCGCAGCAGGTCCAGCTCCTGGCGGTGGGCGAAGGCCAGCTGTCGGGTCAGACGCGGGTTGCCGGGGTCCTCGGCGAGGGCCCGGTCGATGCGCCGGGCGGCCTCACGGATCACCCCGAGGTTCTCCATCACGACCGCGCTCGTCTCGGGGTCCAGGTCCTGGCTCGCGATCACTTCCAGGAGCTGACGGCGGACGATCTCGACCTGGCGCTCGAGGTCAGCCACGGCGGACTGCTCGAAGTCGACCGCGACCACCGCCGCCTCGCCGGCCGGAGGGGCCTGGGCGCGGGTCGACTGCTGGCGGCGGCCGAGGGACGAGGACACCGTGACGACGGCGAGCAGCACGGCGGCGGCGGCCGCCAGCTGCCACCACGTGCGGCGGGAGGCCCCCCACCACCGGCGCGCGCCAGGTCGCGCCGCCTCAGTGTCGGCGAGCCGGTCGGCGAGCCGCGGCCACAGGTCGTGCGGCGGCTCGATCGACCGGGCCAGCTGCCGCACCCGCAACCGGAGCTCGGCCGCCGCCCGGTGGGCGTCCCGGCAGTCGGCGCAGGCTCGACGGTGCTCGTCCATGGCCGCCGCGGCCCCAGCAGCAAGGCGTCCGCAAAGGGCGTCGTCGAGGCGATCGAGATAGTCCGAGCAGTTCATGATGTCAGTGCCTCCCGCAGCAAACGCCGGGCACGGTGAAGGTGGGCCTTGGAGGTTCCCACCGCCATGCCGGCGAGTTCGGCGATCTCATCGTGGCTGTGGCCCTCGACGTCGTGCAGCACGAAGACCTCACGCGCCCGCTCGGGCAGGCGGAGTATCGCCCGCTCGAGGTCGAGGCCCTCCTCCGTGGCCGCCGCAGGCGCTGCGACGGCGCTCTCGGCGGCGGCCTCGGGCTCGCTGAAACCCTCCGGCCGGCGCGACCGTGCGCGGTGGTGGCCGAGCACGACGTTGACCGTCAGCCGGTGCATCCAGGTGGAGAAGGCGCTCGCGCCACGGAACGACCCGAGCCGCTGCCAGGCGCGCACGAAGGCCTCCTGGGTGAGCTCCTCGGCCAGGGATGAGTCGGCGGTCAGCCGCAGACAGAGGGCGTAGACCCGGCCGACCTGGGCGCGGTACAGCTCTTCGAAGGCCGCGAGGTCGCCGGCCGCCGCGCGGCGCGCGATTGCCAGGTCCGAAGGCTCGCCGGTCATTCGGACCATGGTACTTCCGACGGCGGCGCCCTCTCCGACGTGGTCGTGCTCGACGACGGTCTCCACGCTGCTGAGATGCCCGCGGCGGGCCGATGGTTGAGCGCGGGCTCGGGAAATCTCGCGGGAAGGGAAACGGTTGACCTCTGGGTGGACGACCGGAAGTTTCTCTCGAGCGACGGCCTGGGCTCCGACGCCATGACCGACGGCGTGCGGGTGACCGTCCGCTCCCGGTACCTGGCCGAGCAGTCCTCCCCGGCCATCGGCCGCTGGGTCTTCGCCTACGACGTGCGCATCGCCAACGAAGGTCGCGAGAGCGTCCAGCTGATCTCACGGCACTGGGTGATCCGGGACGCTCACGGTGGGGTCGAGGAGGTCCGCGGCCCGGGCGTCGTCGGCAAGCAGCCCACCCTGGCTCCGGGAGACGTCTTCGACTACACCTCGTACTGCCCGCTGCCGACGCCCTTCGGCTCGATGGAGGGCAGCTACCAGATGCGGACCGCGAGCGGCGTGGTCTTCGAGGCCGAGATCGGCCACTTCTCCCTGTCCCAACCCCTCGCCTGCAACTGACGCGGTTGTCCCGAGCGCCGCGGTCGCGGATAATCCGTCTGGACCGGATCATGGCCGACGCCACGTGGAACGCCGACGAGATCGTCGCCTTCATCACCCGCTCGGGGGCGATGGCGGCCCTCACGCCGAGCCAGCGGGTGCTCCTGGGGAGCGCCGCCGAGGCGGCGGGCTACGCTCCCGATGACGAGATCCACCGCGAGGGCGGCCCCGGCCGGGACTTTCTCCTGGTCGCCTCCGGCCATCTCGAGGCGCGCCGGGAGACCGCCTTCGGGGAGCAGCGGGTCGCCCTGCTCGGGCCCGGCGACCTGTGCGGCGAGATCTCGCTGCTCGACGGCCGGCCGCGCTCGAGTACCGTCATCGGGCTCGAGGCGGGCACCCTGATCCGGTTTGCCGCCGCCCGGTTGCAGGAGCTGGTCGAGGCCGACCCCGATCTCGAGCTCGCCCTGCTGCGGACCTTCTGTCGATCGCTCGCCGAGAAGATCCGCCAGGCCAACCTGGTGATGCTCGAGATCATGGCGCCGAGCCGTGGCCAGCCGGCCGCGGGCCGCCCCTCGCAGGCCGGCAGGCCTGAAACGGTCGACGAGGCCGAGATGTTCCGGCTGCTCGCGGAGCAGGGCCTGTTCCAGCGCGACCTCGAGAGCCTGAGCACCGTGCTCACCGCCGAACGCTTCTCCGCCGGCGAGACGATCTTCGCCGAGGGGGACCCCGGCGACACCCTGTACCTGATCGCCGATGGGAGGATCCGGATCTCCCGCCGCATCCCCGGCCTCGGCGAGGAGGCGATCACCATCCTCGACTCGGGTGACGTCTTCGGCGAGATGGCCTGGATCGACTCCCGGCCACGGTCCGCCGACGCCATCGCCCACACCGGCGGGGCGACCGTGCTCGGCATAAGTCGCCGCGACCTGGACGGCGCCCTCGGCGCCGATCAGGCCGTCGGCACCACCTTCCTGCGCACGCTGTGCGCCGTTCTCTGCCGCCGCATCCGCTCGATGAACGACCAGCTCGTCGCCTACCGCACCCTGGCCTGGTTCTGAGCCCCCGGGCCGGCGAGCAGGCCGCGCAGCTCGAGCGCCCGGAGGAGGAGCTCGACCGTGCCGTCCACACCGAAGGCGCCGGCGTCGAGCACGAGGTCGAAGGGGTCGCCGGCGGGCATGCCGAAGTGGCGACGGACGTACTCCTCCCTGGCCCGGTCCACCTCGTCGAGTCGGCGTTCGGCGCTCACCCGGTCGAGCCCCTGCTCGGCGGCGAGCCGCTGCACACGAAGCTCGCGCGGGGCGACGACCCGCACCCTCAGGCCGGTGTCCGCCGGCAGCAGCAGGTGGGCGCCCCGGCCGACGATGACCACCTGGCCCTGCCAGGCTGCGAGCAGGATCAGCTTGCCGATCATCTCGACGTAGGAGTCCTGCAGCACCAGCCGTGAGTGCAGCAGGTTGTACAAGGTGTCGGAGAACCAGTTGGCCCGGGTCTCGTCGACCAGCTCGAGAAACCCGGGCTCGAGCTTCAGCTTCTCCGCGACCTCGTCGACCAGCTCGCGGTCGAGCACCGCCCAGCCGATCCTCTCGCCGAGCCGGCGGGCAATCTCGGCGCCGCCGGAGCCGGCCATGCGCGATACCGTGACGAAGGGGCCGAGCTGCCGTTCCGGCGCCGCCTCCCCGGCCTTCTTCCGGTTGACGCGCTCGAGGATCTCGCGGAACCGCATCTGGTGCTCGACCTGGGCCGCCGGTGCACGAGTCATGGTGCCCCTCCCTGTCTGCCGTGTCTCTTGAATCTCAAGATATGGCACGCCGGGCCGGTCGTCGAGCGGTCCCCTCAGCGATCGTCGCCGGCGGCGGCGACCAGGGCTTCGACGTCCCCCGGGGCGATCCACTCGACCGGCAAGCCGCGTCGTGCCATCCCGGCGAACCAGGTCTGCTGGCGCTTGGCGAGCTGGCCGATCTTCACCGTCAGCCTCTCGACCATGGCGTCGTGGTCGATCCGACCCGCGAGGTGGGCGCCGATCTCGCGGTACTCCAGCCCGAGCTGCT
>CAZKKP010000276.1:0-931 GCA_964553295.1 uncultured Thermoanaerobaculia bacterium
CCGCAGCGTCTTCGACATGATCATGGCGGCCGCCATCGGCTTCGTCGAGCCCGATGACGACCTCTCCCTGGTCGTCATCCGCCGCCGCTGACGGGGCGACCACGTCAGGTGGTGCTCCAGCTCCGAGCTGTCACTTCCGGCTGTCGTCGGCGCGGGAGCGGACGGTGACGCGGCCCGAGCCCCAGTGGCTGACGCGGCCGATCAGGGCCCACTCCATGTCCGCCTCCTCGGCGGCGGTCAACAGCTCGGAGGCGCGGTCCCGGGGCACCGCAGCGAGCAGCCCGCCCGAGGTCTGGGCGTCGGCCATCACCATGCGCAGGGCCTCGGGCACGTCGTCGTCCCAGTCGGTCCAGCGGGCGGCGCTGGCGAGGTTCGACACCGTGCCCCCGGGCACCTCGCCGCGGGCGATCAGGCTCTCGGTCCCGGCCAGCACGGGCAACGACTCGGCCCACAGCTCGGCGTCCGCCCCCGACGCGACGAGCATCTCGCGCAGGTGACCGAGGAGACCGAAGCCGGTGACGTCGGTGACGGCCCGCGGCCGGTACCCCGTGAGAACCCGAGCAGCCTCCCGGTTGAGCCGCCGCATCATCGCCTGCACCGCCTCCCAACCCTCCAGGTCGGCGAGGCCGTGCTTGGCGGCGGTCGCCCAGATGCCGTTGCCCAGAGGCTTGGTCAGCACCAGTACGTCGCCCGGACGGGCCCCGGAGTTGCGCCACAGCCGGTCCTCGGTGGTGCGGCCGACGACCACCCAGCCGAACATCGGCTCGCTCGCCTCGATGGTGTGGCCGCCGAGAATCGGCAGACCCGCCTCCTCCGCCACCTCGAGAGCGCCGGCGAGGACCTCGCCCATGACGGCGACCGACAACGCCGCGACCGGGAAGGCGGTCACGTTCAACGCGAACAGCGGCTCTGCCCCCATGGCGTAGACGTC
>CAZKKP010000276.1:941-5704 GCA_964553295.1 uncultured Thermoanaerobaculia bacterium
ACAGCGCGTTGGCGGCGGCGATCGCGCCGAATCGCCGTGGGTCGTCGACCACCGGCGTGAAGAAGTCGGTGGTCGCGACCAGCACGGTGCCGTCCTCGAGCCGCCAGGCGCAGGCGTCGTCGGCGGTCTCCGGACCGACCAGCACCTCGGCAGGGCGGCTGCTCGGGGTGAGCCGGCTCAAGAGGTCGTCGAGCAGCCGCGGCTCGAGCTTGCAGGCGCAGCCGAGGCCGTGCGTGTAACGCGTGAGACGGACCTCGGCGTCGGCGGCCGCCGTCGGCCGCTGCGCGACGGTCCCGGCGATCTCGCCGACCACCGCGAGGATCCTCGCGGCGCCGTGGTCCACCTCGGCCTCGGTGGTGAAGCGTCCGACCGACAGCCGGACCGTGGACAGGGCGGTCGGCGTGTCGACGCCCATCGCCGCCAGCACGTGGGACACCTCGACGTCCTCGGCGTGGCAGGCGGCGCCGGCCGACGCCGCGATCTCGTCGCCGAGACGCGACAGCAGCAGGCCGGCGTCGACCCCGGGGAAGGCCACGCTCAGCGTGTTGTGAAGCCGCAGCGTCGGATGGCCGTGCTCGACGAGACCGACGAACCCCTCGCGGAGGCGGTCCCGCAGGCGGTCGCGCAGCCCCTCGAGACGGGGGAGCTCGTCGCGCAGCTCGTCGCGCACCAGCGCGCAGGCAGCGCCGAGACCGACCGCCTCGAGCACGTTCTCGGTGCCGGCGCGCAGGCCCATCTCGTGGCCGGCGCCGCGAATCAGCGGCTCGAGCCGGACGCCGCGTCGCACGTACAGGGCGCCGACGCCCTTCGGAGCATAGAGCTTGTGCCCGGCCACCGAGAGCAGGTCGACGCCGAGGGCGGCGACGTCGACCTGCACCTTGCCCACCGCCTGGGCGGCGTCGGTGTGGACCGCCACCCCTCGCTGGCGGCACAGGGCGGCGATCTCGGACACCGGCTGCAGCGTGCCCACCTCGTTGTTGGCGAGCATGACCGTCACCAGCACGGTGTCCGGCCGCAGTGCCGCCGCGATCGCCGCCGGGTCGACCCGGCCCGCGCGGTCGACGCCGACCACCGACAGCGAGATCCGGCCCTCGCGCTCGAGGGCCCGCACCACCTCGAGCACCGCCGGGTGCTCGACCGCCGTCGTGACCACGTGGCCGCCGCCCCGAGCAGCCACCAGGCCGCGGATTGCCAGGTTGTTGGACTCCGAGCCGCCTGAGGTCAGCACCACCTCCTCGGGCCGACAGCCGAGGCACGAGGCGACCTGGCCGCGGGCCCGCTCGACCGCCTGCCGCGCCTCGCGGCCGAGCCGGTGCAGCGACGACGGGTTGCCGTAGCCGCCGACGAGAAAGGGTCGCATCGCCTCGGCGACCCGCGGGTCGACCGGGGTGGTCGCGTTGGAGTCGAGGTAGACGAAGTCCGATGTCATGGCCCCTCACCCTTCCAGCGCACCTCGTACAGGTCGAGGCGCCGGTCACGCCAGTTCAACACCGTGCCGGCCCGGCGGCATCGCTCGAGCCGCTCGAGGTCGACGTCGTGGATCACCACCATCTCGACGTTCGGCGTGCCCTCCGCGGCGATGGCGTCGCGGGAGAACGGGAAGTCCGACGGGGTGAAGATGGCCGACTGCGCGTACTGGATGTCCATGTTCTCGACCTGCGGCAGGTTGCCGACGGTCCCCGCGATGGCGACGAAGATCTGGTTCTCGATGCACCGCGCCTGGGCGCAGTAGCGGACCCGAAGGTAGCCCTGGCGCTCGTCCGTGCAGAACGGCACGAAGATCAGCCGGGCGCCTCTCTCCACCGCGATCCGGGCGAGCTCGGGGAACTCGATGTCGTAGCAGATCAGGATGGCGACCTTGCCCTTGTCGGTGTCGAAAACCTCCAGCGAGTCGCCCGGCTGTACCCCCCACCAACGCCGCTCGTTCGGTGTGATGTGGAGCTTTCGCTGCTTGCCGATCTCGCCGTTGCGCTTGAACAGGTAGGACACGTTCGAGAGCTTGCCCTCCTCGAAGGTGAAGTGTGAGCCGCCGACGATGTTGGTGTCGTGCTTGACCGCCAGGTCTGAGAGCAGGTCGAGATACTGTGGCGTCAGCTCGGCGAGCAGCCGTACCGCCTCGGCCGGGCTCGGCGCAGGCAGGAACGACAGCATCTGCACGGTGAAGATCTCCGGGAAGACCACGAAGTCGGCCTTGTAACCCGAACCCACGTCGACGAAGTACTCGCACTGCCTGGCGAACTCCTCGAATGACCCGACGTGGCGCATGCCGTACTGGACGACGCAGATCCGGGCCGGACGCGAGGGCAGCAGGCGACGATGGGGATCGGGCTGGTAGTCGAGGTTGACCCACTCGAGCAGGGTGGCGTACCCCTCCGACTCGGTGTCGCCCGCCAGATAGGAGCGGATCACCCTCTTCAGCGTGAAGCCGTTGGCCAACTGGGAGGTCAGCACCGGGTCGTAGACGTCCTTGGTCTGCACGCGCTCGACGTACTCGCGCACCGCCATCTCGCCGCTGACCCTCGAGTAGCCCGGAATCCGACCGCCGATCATGATCCGCTTCAGGTTGAGCTCGCGGCAGACCTCCTTGCGCGCGTCATACAGGCGGCGGGCCAGCTTCTGGCCGCGCCACGACGGGTGGACCATGATCTCGATGCCGTACAGCGTGTCGCCATCGGGATCGTGGTTCGAGATGTAGCCGTCCCCGGCGACCTCCAGCCAGGTGTGGCCTTCCTCGTACTCGTCGAAGTCGATGACCAGACTCGAGGAGGAGGCCACGACGTCGCCGTCGATCTCGACCACGATCTGGCCCTCTGGGAAGTGCTCGAGGTGGCTCGCGATCTGCTCCCGGCGCCAGGGATTCATGTGCGGGAAGCAGAGCAGCTGCAGCTCGGCGATGCGCTCGTAGTCCTCGATGCCCATCTGCCGCACGACGACGTTCCATTCGAACTCGTGATGGTCGACGCTGGTCCTCTCCTGCATTTGCTCCTCCCGTGGCGTCTGTAGAGGCGGGGCTGCGATGAAGAACACGGCCGCCGGCGATTGCGAATCATTTCACAAGCCGGTACGATCACGTCGCGGCACGCCGTGTGTGCCGCAACCCCGTACAATGACGCCCTGAGGAGGTCTGCCATGCCGAATGGAATCGTCCCCATCCCGAAGCCGGTCAACGAGCCGGTCCGTTCCTACGCCCCCGGCTCGCCGGAGAAGGCGTCGCTCAAGGCGAAGCTCGCCGAGATGTTGTCCACCGAGATCGAGATCCCGCTGATCATCGGCGGTGAGGAGGTGCGCACCGGCAACCTCGCCAAGGCGGTGTGCCCGCACGACCACCAGCACGTCCTCGGCAGGTACCACAAGGCCGGCGAGAAGGAAGTGCAGCTGGCCGTCGAGGCCTCCCAGAAGGCCTGGCGCGAGTGGTCGGAGATGGCCTGGGAGGACCGCGCCGCCTGCATGCTCAAGGCCGCCGAGCTGCTCGCCGGTCCGTGGCGCGACACGCTGAACGCCGCCACCATGCTCAACCAGTCGAAGAATGTCTACCAGGCCGAGATCGACTCGGCCGCCGAGCTGATCGACTTCTACCGCTTCAACCCCCACTACATGAAGTTCATCTACGAGCAGCAGCCGGAGTCGGCGCTCGGCCACTGGGACTACGTCGAGTACCGGGCGCTCGAGGGCTTCGTGTTCGCGGTGACGCCCTTCAACTTCACCTCGATCGCCGGCAACCTGCCGACCGCGCCGGCCCTGATGGGCAACACCGTGCTGTGGAAGCCGGCCTCCTCCGCGGTGTTCACCGCCTACCAGCTGATGAAGCTCCTCGAAGCTGCCGGCTTCCCGGCCGGCGTGATCAACTTCGTCCCCGGCTCGGGCGGTCAGGTGGGCAACCCGGTGATGGCCTCGCCACACCTCGCCGGCATCCACTTCACCGGCTCGACCCCGGTCTTCCACGACATGTGGCGCACCATCGGCGAGAAGATCGCGGACTACCGCGGCTACCCGCGGATCGTCGGCGAGACCGGCGGCAAGGACTTCATCTTCGCCCACGTCTCCGCCGACCTCGACGCGCTGGCCACCGCGCTCGTGCGCGGCGCCTTCGAGTACCAGGGCCAGAAGTGCTCCGCCGCCTCCCGCGCGTACATCCCCAGGGCGATCTGGCCCAAGCTCAAGGAGCGGATGCTGGGCCAGCTGGCGGAGGTCAAGGTCGGCCCACCGACCGACTTCCGCAACTTCTTCAACGCCGTCATCGACAAGGGCGCCTACCGCGACCACGTCGGCTACATCGAGTACGCCAAGGCCTCGGCAGACGCCGAGATCCTCGCCGGTGGAACCTACGACGACTCGGTCGGCTACTACGTCCAGCCGACCGTCGTCCAGACCACCGACCCGCGCTTCAAGCTCATGCAGGAGGAGATCTTTGGCCCCGTGCTGACGCTCTTCGTGTACGACGAGTCGGACCTCGACGGGGCGCTGGAGCTGTGCGACACCACCTCGATGTACGCCCTCACCGGCGCGATCTTCGCCGACGACCGCAAGGCCGCCGTGCACATGGCCGCCAGGCTGCGCCACGCCGCCGGCAACTTCTACCTCAACGACAAGCCCACCGGCGCCGTCGTCGGCCAGCAGCCCTTCGGCGGCGGCCGGGCCTCGGGCACCAACGACAAGGCCGGCTCCTACCTCAACCTCATCCGCTGGACCTCGCAGCGGACGATCAAGGAGAACTTCGTCCCGCCGAAGCACTTCGCCTATCCGTTCATGGGCGAGGAGTGAAC
>CAZKKP010000277.1:0-279 GCA_964553295.1 uncultured Thermoanaerobaculia bacterium
GCCGAGAGCGTCATCCTGCCGCTGATCGTGGTCGCCGCGGTGTCGGCGACGGTGTGCCAGAGGCTCGAGCCGCAGTCCTTCTACCTCCACGACCTGGTCCGCTCGGGCCAGCTCGCCCGGCCCGGCACCGATGCCCGGGTGCTCGGCGACATCCGCGTCGAGGAGCTGCTCGAGCATGACTGCCGCACCGTGGCCGAGGGCCATGAAGTTGTGCGTATTTATCAAGAGCGGGTCATCCTGCGCCGGGATGGGTTGGAAATCACCTTGACCTTGAGTTTT
>CAZKKP010000277.1:289-5703 GCA_964553295.1 uncultured Thermoanaerobaculia bacterium
CCGTGGCCGAGGGCCTGAAGCTGCGCGAGCTGCTGCCGGTGATCGCCGGCTCGCACCGCAACTGGTTTCCGGTGGTCGACCCCGAGGGTCGCCTCCTCGGGCTGCTCCACCTCGACGTCGTCCGCCCCTTCCTCTTCCGCTCCGAGCTCTATGACGTGCTCATCGCCGGAGAGCTGATGGACCCGACGCCGCACACCGCGAGCCCCGACGACAGCCTCGCCGACGTCCTCGAGCGCATGGACCGTACCCGCTCCTTCAGCCTGCCGGTGGTCGACCACGCCCATCGCTTCCTCGGCATGATCTCGAAGGCCACGGTGCTCGACCAGTACCGCAAGGAGCTCATCGTCCAGACCGAGGCGTGAGTCGACGCGGGTCGGGCGACGAAGCGCCGCGACCCGCGGGGTGGTCGATCTCCACGAACTCCTCGGCGGCCTGCACGGCCTCGCCACCGGGGCTGCGGACGCTCCCGCCGCCGCTCTTCGGGCCGGAGGGGCCGACGCCGGGGCCTGACCGCCGCGATCGTCAGAACGGCTTGGCGATCGCCAGCCAGGCGGCCGCGCCGCCGAGGATCGGCAGCACGAGCCACAGCGCCGGCGCCCACTCCGGCTTGCGCTTGAGCGGCACGACGGCGGCGGCGAGGAGGGCCCAGAGGACCAGCTTCGCCCAGGCCCAGCCGGGGAGGCCGCCAAACAGGCCGAGCCGCGCCAGCAGGCCGAAGCCGGCGATGAAGATCACCCCGAGGGCGACGCCGTGGGAAATCGCCGCGAGCCTTTTCAACCGGGCGTCCGCCCGGCCGGCGACCGCCGCCAGCGTGCCCAGCGAGGCGAACAGGAAGAGGACCGCAACCACGTGCAGGACCTTGTAGAGCTCGTAGGACATCAGCGCCTCCATCTCTGCAAACAGCCGGACAGCTGCGTGATTTCCGGGCGACGAGGAACGACGTCGGCTGCGTCCTCGTGCCGGCGCCGCCGCCCTTGACGGCCATCCTTCTGCGACCGATCGTGGATTGAAGACGGAGGCTGCGGCATGACTCGAGCACTGCTGGCCCTGGTGGCGATGACGATGGCCGCGGGGCTGGCGCCAGGGCAGGAGACGGTCGACACGATCGAGGTCGCGGGCGCCGAGGCCCTGGTCAAGGGAGACGGCCCCTTCCAGGAGACGCTGGTCCGGCAGGACCTGGACCTCGGCCGATTCGACCGGCTCCTCCTCCTGCCCACGGTCTTCGAGTTCCGCGACATCAAGCCCGCGAGACGGTCCCGGCCGACGAGCTCGAGGCTCCGCGGCGACCGGTCGGGCCCCTTCGGGGTCCGGCCGGAGGACCGGGAAAGGTACCGGAACGTGGTCACCGAGGCCTTCGTCGCCGAGCTCGGGAGCGGTGCGGCCCTCCCGGTCTCCGAGCAGCCCGGGCCCGGCGTCCTCGCCGTCCGGAGCGCGGTCCTCGACATCGTGTCGCAGGTGCCGGGGCCGTACACCGGCACTGCGAACGTTCACCTGTCGGCGGTCGGCGAGGCGACCGTCGTCTTCGAGCTGGTCGACGCCTCGAGCGGGGTCGTCCAGGCCCGCCTGGCCGAGCGCTGCCGGATCCAGCCGCCCGAGCGCATGTTCGAGGTCGGCGGCGCCCCGGCGAGCTCCGCGACGGTGTGGTCGGAGATCGAGCGCTGGGCCCACCACCGAGCCCTGGCGCTGCGCCGCTGGCTGGAGAGGGAGCGCGCCGCAGCGCTACTGGCGGCGTCAGGCTTCGCGACCCGTCCGCAACCCAGCTCGGCTGCGCCTGCGGACGGCTCGCTCGCCTTCCCTGGACCCTCGCCTTCGTCGGTTTCTCCGACAGGCTCCTGGGGCTTCGGATCGGTCGGCTGAGCGCGCAGGCGCCGGCGGTGCTCGAGGAAGCCGGCCGGGTCACCCTCACGCTGGCCTGAGCGCGGTCGCCCTCCGTCCGAGAACGCGGCGTCGAAAAAGGGCGGCCCCGGAGGGCCGCCCGACTCGACTGAGCGGTTCGCGTGCTAGAAGTTGAACTGCACGCTGCCGAAGATGTAGCGACCCATCGGGTCGTACACCGAGTAGAGGTTGACGCCGAAGTCGTCGTTGAAGGTCGGGGCCAGCGGCGGCTCCTCGTCGAGGATGTTGTTGACGCCGACGGTGAAGCGCATGCCGTTGTTCATGGCGTACGACACCGCGAGGTCGAACCAGTTGTAGGCCTTGATCTTGTCGATGCCGTTGGTGCGCCAGAGCGGCATCGCGCCGGGGTCGCCGATGTCCGGGTCGGAGCTCGCGTCGTCGTTGTCGACGGCGCCGAGGTAGCGCCAGCCCAGGGACACGTTGAGGTTGTGCTGGGTCTGCCAGGTGGCGCGCATGCGGTGCCGCCACTCGGGCAGGGCCTGGCCGCACTGGAAGCCGAAGTAACCGACACAGTCGTAGCTCACCAGCGGGTTGGTGAACTCGTTGGTCAGGGTGTAGGTGCCCTGCAGCTCAATCGGCAGGAAGCCGGCCTCACCCAGGCCGATGACGTAGCCGACGTTGAGATCGACGCCCTCGGCGACGAGCTGGCCGATGTTCTGGCTGGTGGTCTCGGTGTAACCGGCCTGGGTCAGCCAGAGGGTGCCGCGGGAGTCGCGGTTGATCAGGCTGCACAGGGCCGGGTCGCCGGTGTTGGCGCACTGCTGGATGATGTCGTCGGCGCCGAGGCTGCCGATGGTGTCGATAATGTCGATGCTGTAGTAGTCCAGGGTGACCGACAGGCCGGCGATGGTGGTGGGCGTCCACACCAGCCCGGCGGTGTAGGTGTCGGCGGTCTCCGGGATCAGGTCGGGGTTGCCGCCGCTCAGGGTGTTGTACTGGTCGGCCGGGTTGGCCAGGATCTCGCCGTACTGGTCAGGCGTCACGCCCGTGCGCATGCACTGCTCGAGGCTCGCCGACGGGTTGGGGCCGGCGCAGATGTCCGCGGCCCCACCCAGACCGAAGCGGGCCGGCTGGAAGAGATCCCAGACGTTGGGCGCGCGCACCGCCCGGTTGTAGCCGCCGCGCAGCCGCCACGACTCGTTGAAGGACCAGTTGAACAGGCCCTTGTAGGTGCTGAAGCCGCCCGATGTGGTGTAGTCGGAGTAGCGGTAGCCGAGCTCGAGAGAGAGGTCGCGGAAGCCCGGGCTGTCCTGGACCACAGGCACCGCCAGCTCGAGGAACGCCTCGGTGACCTCATAGCCGGCGTCGATCTTGGGCACGCCGCCGCCCTGACCGGTGGCGCCGCCGAACTGGTAGACCTCGTCCGGGTTGTTGCGGATGTGCTCGTAGCGCCACTCGCCGCCGACCGCCAGGTACAGGCCCTCGCTCGCCGACGGCATCTTGAGGCCGTAGTCCTCGAGGTCGCCGGTGAAGATCAGGTCGACCACCTGGGTCTTGACCCGGCCGGTGTGGACCAGGTCGACGTACATGTACTGGAGCTGCTCCTCGGTGATCGCCCCGGCCTGGAAGATGTTGTAGGGCACGCAGTTGGGGTCGCCGCTGCGACACACGGCCTGGCCGGTGTCGGGGTCGGTGACGACGTCAAGCGCATTGAGCATGCGCGCGATGCTGAAGTCCCGGTTGTAGATGTCGGTGCTGTGGTTCTGCGCGTGCAGCGCGTAGAAGTCGTAGCTCCACTGGTCGTTGATCTCGCCGCGGAGGCCGGCGACCAGGCGCAGGTTGTCGTGGGACAGGGAGTTGAAGCGGGGCCCGCCCTCGACGTTGCGCTTGCCGATGAGGACATCGGCGTAATCCGTCGGGCCGTAGCCGCCCGCGACGCACAACACCTGGCGCTGCTGCTCGCTCATCAGCGGGTTGTCGCAGTTGATCGCCTCCGGCCAGAAGAAGGTGCCGGTGGGCGCGATCTGGGCGTCGGTGTAGTTGCTGGTGAACATCACCTCTATGTAGGGCTCGAAGTGCTCGTTGATGGTGTAGTGGGCGAAGGCGCCAGCGCTGTACTTCTCGTCCGGCCGCTGCAGGTGGTTCCACGGCCCGTAGTTGTAGACCGTGCCGGCGCGGGGCACGAACTCGTGGCCGTTGCCGCCGACCATGAAGTCGCCGTTGAAGCTGCCGTCGGCGTTGAAGGCGATGAACCGACCCTCGGCGATGGTCGAGGAGCCGCCGCACACCGGCCCGCTGCCGCCGGCGCTGACCGCGCAGTTGACGTAGTCGCGGGCGCCCTTGAGCACCTCGTCGATCTTGCGGTAGGTGACGTAGCCCACCGCGTGGCCCTTGCCGTCGCCGAACTTGCCGCCCATGGCGACGAAGGCGTTGATGCCGTCGCCGTCGGTGATGCTGCCCGAGGGCGGGTTGAAGCCGGCGGCGTTGTTGATCCGCTGGGCCGTGGCGTTGTTGTTGTCATGCTGGTAGAAGCTGTACTGGAAGCCGCCGCGGACGCCCTCGAAGTCGGTGTCCATGACGAAGTTGACCACGCCGGCGACGGCGTCGGAGCCGTACACCGTCGAGGCGCCGCCGGTCAGCACGTCGACCCGCTTGACCAGGGCGGCAGGAATCGCGTTGATGTCCGGCGCGTAGGAGGCGCTCCCCTGCCAGGCGTCACCGGACGCCAGGCGGCGGCCGTTGACCAGCACCAGGGTGCGCGAGGTGCCGAGATTGCGGAGGTCGATGGTCGCGGTGCCCGAGGCGCCGTTGGCGATGGTCGCGTTCTGCGCCGAGAACACCTGCGGCAGGCTGACGAGCAGGTCCTCGATGCGGGTGAGACCGGAGTAGACCAGCTCCTCTTCCACCTCGAGAACGGTGACCGGGCTCAGCGCGGTGAGGTCGGCCCGCGGGATGAGCGAGCCGGTGACGGTGATCTCCGCCTTGAAGGCCTTGTCGATGGCTTCCTCGATCGCCTCCTGGTCGGCATCCTGGGCCAGCACGGGCGACCCGAGGCCGAGCACCATGACGGCGGCCACGAGCCCGGTTACGGACAACCACGGCTTCACGATTCGCATAGCCTCTCCTCCTTCTTCCTCGATCACGATGTTCCGGGGTGCTCCCCGACCACCCGCCGGCCAACCGACCTGCGGCGTGGAGTCTCCTTTCCGGACCGACGCTGGGCCCTCCTTTCCACCGAAGCTCCCGGAACGCAGCCGACCTGACGCACGCACGGCTCTGACGTCCTGGAGCGGAAGCTCGCTCGACTGGGCATTCAGGTGAATTCCGGGAAGCAATGCCCGTTCCAACTTCGCCGGATGGCAAGACCCGGCGGCGCGGTCGCTCGAGCGGGCAGGTCGCCCTCCCCGCGGCGCCCGCGTCGTGAGGCCGCAAGTGACCGCGCCGCAAACCCATCGCTCTGTCGTTCCGAGCGACGTCGGGGCGGCACGGGGACCAGCGCCTCGCGCAGCGGACGGAGTCGGTCGGCGGTTGCCGCAGCGGATCGTTCGGATTGTCGCACAGGCCTGTCCGGTTTTCCG
>CAZKKP010000278.1:0-5676 GCA_964553295.1 uncultured Thermoanaerobaculia bacterium
CCTCCGCGCACGCCCGGCTCGCCGCCCACCGGCCGCGGGGCGTAGGGGGCTGGCGTCGAGGCGCGGACGGGATCACACTGGGCGGTGTCGGGGAGCGGGGACCGAGGAGCGAGGAGGCGACGATGAGCGAGACGGGATGCGCGTCGTGTGGCTGGCGCGCGAAGCACGACGAAAGGCCGCGGTCCCTCATGGGCCGGCTGTGGCGTTGGCACGCCAACTTCTGCCCCGGCTGGAGGACCTACATGAGGTCCCTTCCCGAGGACGAGAAGCGCCTCCTCGTCGAGAGGTACCGCCTCCCGCCGAACAGGTTCGCGTGAGCTGGTAACTCCCCGGCAGCTCGGGAAGACGGCCGCCCACCCGTGGTGGTGGTCCGGCGGTTTGACGGTCGAGCCACGGCGCCGGAGGTGGCGACGAGTGTGCAGCGTCCCACCCACAGGCAAGATGGCGAGGCGCTCCCCGGGCTTCTCGGCTGAAGGCCGGCCGCTGCTCGCGGGGTGGCACGACGCTGAGAGTCTGTGGAAGAACCGGTCCTGTGGACATGGGTCCGCTCACAAATTAGCTAGCCTCTCGGGGCGCCGCCGACGCGACCTGACCGCCGATGCTCGAGACGTTCCCTGATCCACCCCGCTCCTCCGACGAGGTCCGCGCCTGGGCTGCGAGATTGCGCTCGGCGAAACGGCGGGGACGTCGGGCCTGCACCGTGGGTGCGGCGCGGCAGGTCCTCGACGAGGGCTGGACTCCCACCCTCGCCGACGCCGCCGAGCGCGCCCTGGTGTCCCGGGCCACCGCGTACCGCTACTCCTCCTCCCAGGAGGCCCTGCTGGAGGAGCTGCAGCTCAAGATCGCCCTTGGCGTCATGGTCGGGGTCGAGTCGACGATCGTGCTCGAGGACATCTACGTCCCCGAGCGCGAGCAGGCCAGGGAGGTCATGGACCGGGCGGTCCGAGCCCTCGTCAGGGCCGCGCTGGCCGGCGGCGGGAACCCGGGGCCGCTGCCGGGCTCCGCCCAGCAGAGCGCGCCGAGCGCCGGCAGCCGCCGGTGGACGTGAACGGCCTCCGGCGCGCCGAGCGCCTCGTCGCGTCCGGCCGGCACCAGCACTTCGTTGACCGCCAGGTGTGGGTCGCACGATCGGTTGGGCGCGAGCAGCCGCGCGAGACCCTGCTGGTACTCGCTCAGAGGTCCCCGAAGATCGAGGCGCCACCGTCCGCTTCAGTCCTCTGGCTTGCTCGTCTCTCGATGTCTCACGATCGTGAGGCGTGGCGCGGATGTGGCCGAGGGGAGGAACGCCGGCGAAGCGATGCTGGCAGAAGCCGTGCGGGAGGCGGCATAATGGGCTCATGACGAGGAAGATCCGCAACGACGGCCGGGCGATCGACGTGTCCGCGTCGCTGCCCGCCATGGCTCGTCGGCTCGCCGAGGAGCCGGGTCTCGTTGCGGTCTACCTGTTCGGCTCCTATGGAACGACCTCGCAGACACCGCTCAGCGACGTCGATCTCGCACTGCTGTTCGAGCCGGGCCGCGAGCCGTCGACCGAGCGCCATGCGCAGCTGATCGGTCTGGTGATGGAGTCCCTCCACGAGGACGACGTCTCGGTGATGGTGCTCAACCGGGCGCCGCTCGCCCTGCGCCACAAGGTGCTCGCCGAGGGAAGGCCTCTCGTCGTGCTCGACGAGATCGCCCTGGCGGACTTCGTCGAGCAGACCATCACCCGCTACTCCGACTTCGCCGTCGACGAGGCGCGGCTTCACGAGGAGTACGACCGGGCATTGGTCGAGGAGTATTGCCGTGGCGCCCGTTGACCTGGCCAAGCTGAGGTCCCACGTGGACTTCGTGCGGCAGACCGTGGGCAAGCTGGAGCACCTCCGCGGCGCCGGCCGCGAGGCATTCCTGCGCGACGAGGTCGCCCAGGCGGCGGCGACCCGCTGGCTGCTGACCACGGTCGAGGCGATGATCGACATCGCGAACCACGTCATCGCCCGCGAGGGTCTCGGCGTGCCGCGCGCCTACTCCGAGACGATGGAGATCCTGGTCCGCAATGCAGTGCTCCCTGAGGAGCACAAGCCCACATTCCTGGCCATGGTCCGCTTCCGCAACCGGGTCGCGCACCTGTACGACGAGGTCGACGTGGACGAGATCTGGCGCATCCTCGAGGAGGACCTCGGGGACTTCGAAGTCTTCATCGCCGCGATCGCGACCCGCTACTTCGCGGCGTGACGAGTCGGCGCACTCCTCACCATGCGTACGGTGACGCACCGAGGGCGCCGATGCGCCCGATTGCCAGCGTACGGGTGGTGAGGACTACCCAGGCCCGCCGGCGTCGGGTGAGAAGACGGCTTCAACGCTCATGGCGCGGCAGGCTTCGGCAAGCCGCGTGTCGAGGGTCGCAAGCGGGAGGTTGCGTCGGCTAGCCAGCTCGAGGTAGGCGGCGTCATAGTCTGACAGCTCGTGCCTGGCAGCGATCCCGAGGGTCATGGTCCAGGCTCTGGAGTGCGTCTGCCCGTCGACCTCGATCGGGAGAGCTTCGAGGGCATCGATGAGCTGCGGCGAGTCCTGCTCGCGGATCTCGGCAGCGTCGGCGGGATGGTCGGAGCGAAACGCGGCGAGTGCCTTGACCGCGGCTGCGATGCGCTTCGAGTCCCTCCCGGCGACCGGCCGCAGCTCGGCGATGGGCGTTCCGTGTCGGGTGATGACGATGGGCTCGCCCTTCTCCACACGCAGCAGAGGCTCCGATAGGTGGGTCCCGGCCTCGTAGGCGCCGATCGTCGTCATCCGCTCCGCCTCCGACTGGTCTACGACGAGCCTGAACTCGGACCGGAGATCAGCCAAGAAGAATGGTGTCGAACGAACGTGGGACGCCAGGCCAGACAACGCCGACGTTGTCGGGAGTATCTGACCTGGTGCGGGGGAATCGATCAGCTCTCGCGAGCGTCTCCCCTCGTGGTGGTTGCCGCCGGCCGGCGCCGTTTCTTGGAGTACATGTCCCGGTCGGCCTCCTCGAGCAGAAGCTCGAAAGTGTTGATCCGGTCGGGGTCGAAGCTTGCCCAACCGGTGCTCAGCCGCACCTCGAGCCGGTGATCGATCGTTGAGGCCTCGAGGGCGAGCTGTTCGGAAAGACGCTTCACGAGCTCGGCATCTGCCCCGGGGTCGGATGCGGTCAACATCACCACGAACTCGTCGCCACCGATGCGGGCGATGACGTCGGCCTCGCGAAAGCTCTGGCGAAACGCCGACGCCAGTGCAACGAGGACGGCGTCACCGCAGGAATGGCCGTGGCGATCGTTGATGTCCTTCATGTTGTCCACGTCGCCGTACAGCAGAGCCAGGGAGTTCCGGGTCCTTCCGGCCAGGGCCAGGAGCTTGGCAGCGAAAGTCTCGAGCCCGCGCCGGTTGAGCAGCCCGGTCAGGGAGTCGGTGTACGAGAGGTGCTCGAACTCCTCGGCCTTTGCGGCTAGGGCGCTCTTCGCGAGACGAAGCTCGGTGGTCTCGTGGAGGATCACGACCTGGCCGAGAAACTTCTCGCTGACGTCGAGCATGGGCCGGATCCGCACGTCGTAGAACCGGTCGCCCAGGGTGATCACACCGGGCTCGCCGGCCGCAGGTGCGGAAGCTGTGCCCTCGGCCGCCTTCACCAGTTCGGACAGCCACCCAGGGGGACTCCGCTCGAGCTGCGCCTCGGAGTAGTAGATCACGCCCGGACCCACCGACAGGCCCACGATCTCGGCCGCGGCCGGGTTGGCGTAGGAGATCCGACCGGCTCGATCAAGCAGGAGCACGGGGCTGGCGAAGCTCTCGACCACCGTGAGGACGAGGTTCTTCTCGTTGGTCAGGCGCCGGTTCGCCGCCTGCAGCTCGGCAGTCCTGTGATCGCTGTCAAGCTCGGCCCACGCGGAGCAGAATGCGATCTCGAGCCTGTCGAAGACACGGTGGACGAAGAACCTGTCGTCGGCAATACCGTCGGGTCCATGCGCGGATTCCGCCACGCAGTCCAGGTAGGCCTTGCGGTAGTACTTGAAGAGTCCGAGAAACATGCGCAGGTCGATGCCCCGCTGGCGGTGGCGGGCCGCCTCTGTTACCGCGAAGGCCGACACCGGGTCGGAAAACGGCTCCGCAGGCTCGAACTCGAGTATCCGGTCTCCAGCCGCGGCGGCCAGGGCCAGGGTGGCCGACAGCTCGCGGATGGAGATGCGCCATGCCTCCTCGAGGGTCGAGGTGTAGGCCGTGTAGCCCTGTCGCTGCGCGTACGCGATGACGCTGTTCACCAGCCAGTCTTCATGCTCGCGGAACCAGGCTTCGAGATGGGTGCTCATCGATCGGAGAGTGTTCCAGCCCTCTGTGTTCATGCTGTGCGGGTCGCCCCCGGCACTCGGCGACGACACGTCAGCTATTGCGCGGCATCTTACGACACCACTCTCCCAGAGCAGTCGGGAATCTCCGATGAAGGTGGTGTCGAACATCCATGTGATGTTGCGATTTGTGAGTTCCGTGGACGCCGCCAGGTGGAGTGGAGTGCCCCGGCGGCACCATGCCGGTCTTCAATTTCAACCGCGCTGCCCTTTCGACAGTTCGAGGCCCGCGGAGGCAGAAGATCACACGCGGGCGCCCGACACCTCTTCAGTCGCCCGCCGCCGGATACCGGATTGCGCTGGCGTCCATGGCAGGTCTTGGCATCTCGCACCACCGGACCGGCCGGGATGCCGATCTGGAGATCGGCGCTCCTGCCCGCCGCCCGATCCCCGGATGTGTTCCCCGACCCGGGTCGAGCATCCAGGACCAGGCCGCAGCCCGCGGGGTGGCGGGGGCAGGGAGCGGGATCCGGGGTCTGGCCACGGGGCGCAGGCTCCGGGCGCCCGGGGCGTCCGTGCCAGCTCGGCCTGGGCGGGGGTGTGTGGCCCAACGACGCTTGCAGCTCTTGAGCTCTTGGGATTACGTGGCCCGATGTCAATCGAGCGCCGAGTGGGAGCCTACGACGCTTTCTCGAGGTGCCGGGCGACGAGCATCCTGATCAGAGACTGTCGGGGCACCCCCAGCCGCGACGCCTCACGGTCGAGCGCCTCGATCATCCACAACGGGAAGTCGACGTTCACCCGACGCTGCTCGTGGCCGGGGCGACTCGCCTTCGACGTGTCGAGGTACTCCGCCACGTCCTCGCCGGCGTCGAACTTCTCGTCAAGCTCCTTGGCCTTGGCTCCAGAGTTCATGGAGTGCTCTCTCCTCGGGCCGGGACCTGCGGACCGAGATGATCCGGATGCGGCCCTCCCGGTGGGTGATGATCGCCGACCAGTGGCTCGACCCGATCCTCCCGACGACCAGGAACCTCGGCTCGTCCACTGCCCGTGCCGGGATCTCGGTCAGGTCCGGGTCGTCCCACAGTGCCTGCGCTCCGTCGAAGTCGATCCCGTGTTTCCGTCCGTTCGAGCGACTCCTCCGAGGATCGAACTCGAACTCCATGGTACAGAAAATGTACCTTGGATATATGCGGGTCAACACCGCCGCGGCCTGGGGACGTGAATGGAGAGACGGGGGGTGAGGGCCGTCCTGTGGTCGTCGGGCAGAACGGTCCCTTCGGCCGTCGTTCCATGACGAGAAACCCCGGCAGGGCCGGGGTTGGAGTCAGGCGGTTGGTGCGAAAGGGGGGAATCGAACCCCCACGGGCGTAAGCCCACAAGATCCTGAATC